>CAXTCH010000483.1:0-2641 GCA_964241945.1 uncultured Mucilaginibacter sp. | reverse complement strand
CCAATGGAGTCAATAGCATAACCTAAACGTATAAAGAGGCCTTGCAAATCATATTCACCGGTTTCCTCAATTTCATTTTTATCAATGTGAACGTAGTCAATCTTTACTTTCTTTTCTTGTTGCAGTTTGTTAAGATCAAAACCTAATGACGCAACGTTTGTCGCCAGTTCATCAGCCTTTTCTTCAAATGCAATAAAGACGCCGGGCTCGTTAAATTCCTGTGCCCCCCTTACAATAAATTCTAAAGAAAACAAAGTTTTACCGCATCCTGCGCTGCCACATATTAAGGTTGGCCGCCCGGTGGGTAAACCACCCAGGGTGACTTCGTCCAGCCCTGTAATGCCGGTGAGCGTTTTAGATATAGTAGGAGGTGGGAGCGTTTGTGAAGCGCGCGCTTTTAAAGCCATAATGTAAAGGGAAAATATAAAGGAGCAATATACACAAATAAGTCGGGTGGTATAATGAAAATGCTATGCCGGACGTTTGGCCCAGGGAATTGCAATGGTCATCCAAGTGAAATGAATACAATGCAGTTTAAACCGCTGGCCATAACAAATATAAATTATCGACCATGCACGTTAACACCTGTTATAGCCAGAGCTATAGCTTTGCAAGGAATGAATAATTTAATGCGGTCTTAAATATTGAAATCCTGCAGATACATCAACAAAAGAGCGAGTTACTTTACTTATGTTGCCTTTATGAGCAAGGTTCGATTAATTATTTTCCGATACAAAACTTACTAAATATATTCTCTAATAAATCATCGGTAGTGACTGCGCCGGTGATTTCACCGAGGTAGTGGAGGGCTTGTTTAATATCAATAGCCAGAAAATCTGGAGTTACCTGTGCATCAATACCTTGCAATACCCGGGTAAGGGCTTGCTCGGTTTGCCGTAGGGCCTCCGTGTGGCGAATATTGGTGACCAGGAGTTCGCTGGTGTTGAGCTGGCCTTTAAGCCCGATATCAAAAATAAGTTGTTTGAGTTGTTCTATCCCCAGCTTTTCTTTAGCTGAAATGGAAATGGAGGTTAAATTGGGTAAATCAAATGCAGGTAAAGCGTCTTGCGCTAAATCTATCTTGTTAGCTGCAGCAATGATAGGAAATCCCGGCTTGGCCAGCGATTGAAGATCTGCCATGACTTCGTGAGCCGGTAGTTGTTCACTGTCAAAAACGTAAATCAATAAAGCCGATTGGTCAATTTTTTCCATCGTACGCTGTACTCCAATCTGCTCAATAGCATCGGATGCTTCACGAATGCCGGCGGTGTCAATTAACCGGAAACTTACGCCGTTAATGTTAAGTACTTCTTCAATGGTATCACGCGTGGTGCCCGGAATAGCACTCACTATGGCACGTTCTTCGTTTAATAATGTGTTAAGCAGGGTTGACTTGCCCGCATTGGGTCTGCCGGCTATGACGGTATTAATGCCTTGCTTGATGACATTACCCAATTCAAACGACTCAACAAGCCTGCCGGTTACCTGTACAATTTTGATGACCAGTTGCTTTAACTGCTCCCGGTTGGCAAATTCCACATCCTCTTCTGAAAAATCCAGTTCCAATTCGACTAACGATGCAAATTGCACCAGTTGATCACGTAAGCCTTGTAGCTGATGACTAAACCCACCCCGCAACTGCTGCATAGCGACCTGCTGTGACGCTTTGGAGTTTGAAGCAATCAGATCAGCTACTGCCTCGGCCTGCGACAAATCCAATTGTCCGTTTAAAAAAGCTCTTAACGTAAATTCGCCCGGTCGTGCTGCCCGCGCGCCATGCTGGATCAGCAGTCGAATAATCGACTCGATAATGTAGCTTGAACCATGACAGGAAACTTCAACTACATTCTCCCGCGTATAGGACTTAGGCGCAACGAACAAAGATACCAACACTTCGTCCAGCACCACATCGCCATCCATAATTGTACCGAAATGCAGGGTATGAGTAGCTTGTCGGCTGAGGTCTTTACCCTTGAATACCCGGTTGGTAATGGTAATAGCATCCTTACCCGACAAGCGGATAACCGCAATAGCACCGCTGCCATTGGCTGTAGCTAAGGCAACAATTGTATCCTGTAGTTCGTAGCTCATTAATATCTAAAAGCTTTTTGTGTGCAAAAGTCGGCATTCAAAAATAAATGAGCGTTTTTACAAGGTAAAATTTAGCGTCCACATGTAAGAGAGATTTTACGGAACAAAATTGCTGATGCACATAGCTTCTGATATATTTGACTTTATAACCTGCAACTATCCATGAGAACAAACCGTTTGCTTGGCTGTACCGGCCTAGCTTTATCTTTATTGTTACAGTATTCTAATATAGTACATGCGCAATCCAGGCATATGTACCATAAAGGCTGGATCGACTTCAATAAAAATGAAAAAATGGACGTATTTGAAGATCCATCGCAACCCGTTGAGGTTCGTGTAACGGATTTGCTCTCAAAAATGACAATTGAGGAGAAGACCTGCCAACTGGCAACCTTATATGGTTATAAACGTGTGTTAAAAGAGGAAATGCCTGCTCCAAGCTGGAAAAACGAAGTTTGGAAGGATGGCATTGCCAATATAGATGAAGAACTGAACAACCTGGTATCGCATACAGACATGGCGAATACGAAATATGCCTACCCGTTTAGCC
>CAXTCH010000482.1:0-2642 GCA_964241945.1 uncultured Mucilaginibacter sp. | reverse complement strand
ACCTTATACTTGTGCATAATAGCAGCACATACCGCTACCGTACCCGGGCGCTTACGGTAGGTCACCTTTTCCAGCAGGCCATTCTCCTTTTCCTTATATACCAAATCCTCACGTGAGGAAGTGACATCAATAAACGGCGGTTTAAACTCCATTAAAGGATCGATAGTTTTATATATACCTTCCATGCTTTGCCCCTTGATGGGAGGGAGTAGTTCGAATGAAAAAAGTGTTTTTCCGTTAGCGTTGTTTATGTGGTCTGTAATTTTCATGTATTCGGTGTCGTGAGTTCGGTGATGAGTGACCGGATCAGTTTTCGATTTGAGATTTATAATAATTAATTAAGCCGCTAAGCAGCTTTCTTACTTTTTCTATTTGTTTTAGAAGTTCATTTAATTCATTGTCATCAATGAAAGAAAGGTCGTTGGAGAGGTAGACTTGTGTTTCTAACTCATAAGCTGAA
The DNA here is from genome assembly GCA_964241945.1 of uncultured Mucilaginibacter sp. Lineage (GTDB taxonomy): Bacteria > Bacteroidota > Bacteroidia > Sphingobacteriales > Sphingobacteriaceae > Mucilaginibacter. The sequence goes on along the minus strand of CAXTCH010000482.1, from coordinate 2,182 downwards.
CCTCTTGCAATATAAAAGAAGTGTAAAGCGTCTTTTCTATGATTTCTGCCACAGCCCTCCGCAATATTAGAGGGAATAGAAATAGTAGCACGTCTTATTTGCGATTGCAATCCGAATAATTCCTCACGCGGGAATTGCTTTGTGTATTCATATATCAACTTTACTAACGAACGTGCTTCCTTCCATGCATCCAGATTATTATAAACCATACTTGAAAATATACTTTTCTCCGGCAACAGGAACCTGATAACCGGCAACTGATTAATAATTCAAGTTCGGCCCTAACCATCTTTCCACGGTCTCTACCGACATCGCCTTTCTGTGCGCATAATCCTCTACCTGATCCTTTCCAATTTTACCCAAACCAAAATACCTTGATTGCGGGTGCGAGAAGTAGAATCCGCTTACCGAGGCGGCGGGCATCATGGCCAGGCTCTCGGTGAGGTACATGTGGGCGTTGTCTTCGGCACGAAGCAAGTCAAACAGCGTGGTTTTTTCAGTATGGTCCGGGCAGGCCGGGTAGCCCGGCGCCGGGCGGATGCCCTGGTATTGCTCTTTAATAAGCTGCTGGCTGTCCAGTTGTTCGTGTTCGGCGTAGCCCCAGTACTCGCGGCGTACCAGTTCGTGCATTTTTTCGGCAAAGGCTTCGGCCAGGCGGTCGGCCAGGGCTTTGGCCATAATGCTGTTGTAGTCGTCGTGATCTTTTTCAAACTGTGCTACCAGTTCATCACAGCCCAAACCGGCAGTCACGGCAAAACCGCCGAAATAGTCGGGAATACCGCTGTCTTTCGGTGCAATAAAGTCCGATAAAGCATAATACGGTTCCCCCTTCGGCTTTTCGGCCTGCTGGCGCAGGGTATGAATACGGCTCAGTAATTGTGTACGGCTTTCATCGGCATACAGTTCAATGTCGTCGCCCACAGAATTGGCCGGCCAGAAACCGATAACGCCGTTGGCCTGCAGCAGCTTTTCAGTTACAATTTGCTTCAGCAATTGTTGGGCATCATCAAACAGCTTTTTGGCTTCCGCGCCAACGTTTTTGTCGTCAAATATTTTGGGATAGCTGCCGCGCAGTTCCCAGGTATGGAAAAACGGTGTCCAGTCGATATAGGGCAACAAGTCTTCTAACGGATATGCTTCAATTACCTTAACGCCGGTAACCGCCGGTTTAACAGCCACATCACCATCCAGACTGATCTGAAATTTTCGGGCGCGTGCTTCATCAATGGTCACAAAGCGCTTGTCTGACTTTTTGTTCAGGTGCGCTTCACGAGCCTTGGCATACTCCTCTTTAATAGATTGAATATAACCCTGCTTCAAATCCCGGTTCATCAGGTTACTGCACACGGTTACACTGCGCGAAGCATCCAATACATGAATAGCTGCGCCCGAGTAATTAGGGTCAATCTTTACCGCCGCATGGATACGCGAGGTGGTAGCCCCTCCTACAATCAGCGGAATGGTAAAGCCTTCGCGCTCCATTTCCCTGGCAAAATGCACCATTTCATCCAGCGAAGGGGTAATCAATCCGCTCAGGCCAATAATATCTACCTGTTGCTTTTTGGCTTCCTCAATAATTTTTTGGGCAGGCACCATTACGCCGAGGTCAATGATTTCGAAGTTATTACAGGCCAGCACTACGCCTACAATGTTTTTACCGATATCGTGCACATCGCCTTTTACTGTAGCTAATAAAATTTTACCTGCATTGCTGCGCTGGTCGGCGCTGGCATTGTTGAGCTTTTCTTCCTCAATAAAAGGCAGGAGGTAGGCTACTGCCTTTTTCATCACCCGTGCCGATTTTACCACCTGCGGCAGAAACATTTTACCCGAGCCAAACAAGTCGCCCACAACGTTCATGCCATCCATCAGCGGGCCTTCAATAACTTCTAAAGGTTTGGCATACTGTTGGCGCGCTTCTTCCACGTCCTCATCCAAGTATTCAATAATACCTTTCACTAAAGCATGGCTCAAACGTTTTGCCACCGGCTCCTGGCGCCAGCTTTCGTCTCTCACAATTTCTTTGCCCTTACTCTTTACCGTTTCCGCAAACTCTACCAAACGTTCGGTAGCATCTGCGCGGCGGTTCAGCAGCACATCTTCTACCAGTTCGAGCAGGTTTTTAGGAATTTCTTCATACACCTCCAGCATACCGGCGTTAACAATGCCCATATCCATACCG
>CAXTCH010000481.1:0-2653 GCA_964241945.1 uncultured Mucilaginibacter sp. | reverse complement strand
GTACTTGCCTGCCCAAGTGTCCGCAAAGATATAGCTAAATTTAAGATGTGCGTTAGCTTTGAGCCAGTCCCCACCATCACTACACACCAGTTGTAAGCGATGATCGCTACCTAAGTGTTGCCCTGCAATGCCTTGTACATTTTCATCATTGTCTACCGAAATTAGTGTAGCCGTTGCATCCATCCCTTCTAATATCCAAGCAGTGGACAGACCTGTTCCGGTACCCAATTCTAAAAAATGACCACCGGGTTTGGCTGCTGCCATTGTACTGAGCAAGGAGCAAGTAAGCACCTCAGAAGCCATAGCAAAGCCCGCCTGTTTGGTGGCAATTTTGATGGCTTGGTAGGCCGGAGGATAAGCTTGCTTGATTTTTTCTGTCATGGTGTGGGCAGTTCACAAATTCAGTTTACATCGTAAACACCTTGTCTCCCTGGTTTAAATACCGGTTTTCAACCACATCGTCTCCAGGGTCCATCAGCTCAAATTCGCGCAGCTTTGAATTGAAGCCTTCGCTGTCTTTGATGATGGCCACGCGGGCGCTGCGTACAAACTCAATTAATCCGTAAGGCTGTAATACTTTGATTAAATTATCAGTTTCCTCACGGTGACCGGTGGTTTCAAATACAATATAATCCTTGCGGATCACCACGGCGCGAGCGCCGTTTTCGCGCAGCAGGCGTTCTACGCTGGCCTTTTCGGCTATTACGTCGGTAGGAACTTTATACAAGGCCAGTTCCTGCCAAATCACGTCGGCATTGGTATGATAGTATACTTTTAATACTTCCACCTGCTTTTCAATCTGCCGGGAAAGCTTGCGCACCACATCCTCAGTTTCATTAATTACGATGTTGAAACGGTGAATGCTTTCTATTTCCGACGGCGAGGCATTTAAAGTTTCAATATAGAATTTGCGACGGGTAAAAATAATCGCGATACGGCTTAGTAAACCAAGCTGGTTTTCGGTGTAAACCGTGATATTGTATTCCTGCCTTGTATGTAATTCCTGATTGCTCATGATTGTAAACTGTGATTATTTAAGCCTGATTTCACTAACACTGCATCCTTGCGGAACCATTGGGAATACGTTGTTTTCCTTGGTTACCATTACTTCGAGCAGATAAGAGCCTTTAGCGTTCAGCATTTCGGATAAAGCGCTTTGCAAATCTTCGCGTTCGCTGATGCAACGACCGGCAATACCATACCCTTTGGCCACCTGCACAAAATCAGGACTTTGAATATCCACAAAAGAATACCGGCGCTCATTAAACAGTTCCTGCCACTGGCGCACCATGCCCAAAAAGCGGTTATTCAGGATCAATATTTTTACATCTACACCGCTTTGCATAATGGTGCCCAGCTCTTGTATCGTCATCTGGAAGCCACCATCGCCGATAACGGCCACCACCTGGCGGTCCTGAGCGCCGAACTTAGCGCCTATGGCTGCCGGTAAGGCAAAGCCCATGGTACCTAAACCGCCGCTGGTAATATTGCTGCGGCTTTGGTTGAAGCGTGCATAACGGCAGGCCACCATCTGGTGCTGGCCCACATCGCTTACCACAATGGCATCGCCCTGGGTAAGCTGATTGAGCTGGTTAATCACTTCGCCCATGGTCATCTCACCTGCCTGCGGATGCAGTTCAGGGTCAATCACCTGTTCAGCTTCCTTTTGCCCGTATTCACGGAAAGTGGCCAGCCACTCGGTATGGTTTTTCTCTTCAATCAATTGAGTAAGCAGGGGCAGGGTTTCTTTGCAGTCGCCCCACACGGCTACTGTGGTTTGTACGTTTTTGTCGATTTCAGCCGGGTCAATATCCAGGTGAATTACCTTAGCCTGCTTGGCATATTTATCTAACCGGCCGGTTACGCGGTCATCAAAACGCATACCGATGGCAATCAGCACATCGCACTCGTTGGTGAGCACGTTGGGACCATAATTACCGTGCATGCCCAGCATCCCTACGTTAAGCGGATGGCTGGTGGGCAGGGCATCCACTCCCAAAATGGTCCAGGCGGCCGGTATGCCCGATTTTTCTACAAAGGCTTTAAACTCCTGTTCGGCGTTACCCAACAGTACACCCTGACCCCAAATGATAAAGGGTTTTTGTGCTTGGTTAATCAGCTCGGCCGCCTGTTCAACAAATTGCAGCCGAACTGTAGGCTTGGGTTTGTAGCTGCGGATATGATTGCAGAAATGATAACCGTTATAGGCAAACTTTTGTATTTGTGCGTTCTTGGTGATATCAATTAATACCGGACCGGGGCGGCCGCTGCGGGCAATATAGAATGCTTTGGCAATTACTTCAGGAATTTCACAGGCATCGGTAACCTGGTAATTCCACTTGGTTACCGGGGTGGTAATGTTGATTACGTCCGTTTCCTGAAAGGCATCGGTACCCAGTAAATGAGCAAACACCTGGCCGGTGATGCAAACCAAGGGGGTGCTGTCGATTTGGGCATCGGCTAAACCGGTAACCAGATTGGTGGCGCCTGGACCGCTGGTAGCAAACACTACGCCCACTTTGCCTGATGAACGTGCATAACCCTGACCGGCATGAATGCCGCCCTGCTCATGACGTACCAAAATATGGTTCAGCTTATCGCGATAATCATACAAAGCATCATAGACGGGCATGATAGCGCCGCCGGGATACCC
>CAXTCH010000480.1:0-2680 GCA_964241945.1 uncultured Mucilaginibacter sp. | reverse complement strand
GTTGTACTGGTGACATACCGGTTCTCGCCGTGTTTTAAAGTGATAATCAGCAGCCCTGCACCAATATTACTACCATATATTACCTTGCTGGCTGCTGAGCGCAATACCTCAATGCTATACACGTCATTGGCATTCAAATTATCGAGGTTATTGCCCGGCATGAGTACGCCATCAACTATGATAGTCATATCTCCCCCAGAACTTCCCCTCATACTCATTGGAGTACCATCAGCCTTGAAACTTACACCCAACATTTTACCCCGCAGACAATCAGAAAGCTTGACGCAGCCATTTGATAATCTATCAGCCATAATTACCTGATCTGCCGAACCTGGAACAAGGTTTGCAGACATTGAAAGATCGGGGCCCTTGTTTGTCTTTTTACCTTTAATTACTACTTCTTTAAGCACTACGTGGCTTACGGTATCTGTACCAGCGTAACGCTTTGTGGTAATAACCAATCCCGTTCTGTCTATCAGCCTTATATTATCAATCATATCAGGGCCGTAATTGTTTACTGTAGCTGCAGAGACTCCTATATCGTCTATTATTACAGGAATTGGCACAGTTCCATAGTAGTATCTTCCGGACCTGAAAGTTACACCCGGAACTACGTAGTTTAAGGCATCCTGTAAAGTTACAAATTGGCTGTTCAGCCTCTTCATATCTACAGGGTATTCATACACTGATCCATATCGGTTGTAAGCATCGGGTTTAGGAGATTTGTAACCTTTAATCACCACTTCTTTCAGCTGCGTACGCTGGGGCAGCGTGTCAAGCCCGCCAACTTGCTGATAGTCATTATTAATTGCCGTGCTTTCAATTAATTGTGTTGATTCTACTCTATATTTGGTATCATTTACAGCAGGCAGCGTATAATCCGGCTGCTTGATATAAATGTTTACATTGCTGCCATTATTTGCTTTACGGGCTCTTAGCACAATCTTTGTACTGTCGGGCAGGTCTATGTTGTTAAATACAAATTTCCCTGAGGCATCAGTAACTGTGTCAATGAGCAGGTGCTGGGATATTGCTAAAAGTGTAACCTTGCCATTAGGAACCAATTTACCCGAAGGTGTTTTCAGAACGCCATTTAAACTGAGGCCCTGCAATGGTTTATATGTAAACATGGCCTCAGGGTTAGCGTTAATCTGTTTCCATACATAACTGCGATACCCCTGGGTAAGCATTAGTATATCCAAATCAGCATTTACTTTTGCATTAATTCCGGTAAAATAATAGTTGGGCTTTTCAATATTACCTTTTAACTCTGAAGTTAAAAGCAAATTGTTGATTATAGTATTTTCTGTTTGTTCATTTATGTTAACTCTGCTTTCATTAATCACCGATACAGAGAAACTTCCGGGAACCGCCTGATGCTCAGCGTTAGCCGCTGCAAAATTCACATTCATTTTTTGGCGTACGCCCGCAGTGCTGCCTGCAACAGAGATTTTGAGGCTAAGAGTATCATCATTGCGGATAAAGGCAATTCGCTCATTAATCGGCTCGCCGGCTGCCGAAAACAGGGTAAACTGTACAATGCCTGTTGGAAACACCCTCTTACTGATTCTTCCGGTATAAACAGGCCCTGACAATTTACCCTGCGCAGAATAATACAAAGCACCGCCTGCCTGTGCTATTAAATAAAATTCTGTATTTTTATTACTTGCAAAAAAGCCTTCATTAACGGCCACTTTAAAATAAATACTATCTTTCTGACTGTTGTTAATGGCAAGTGAATAACCTTCAGCTTTAGCAGCCGGCAGTTGAACAGTAAATGTTGCACCATCCGTTGCATGAAATGTTGTGCTATATGTTTTGCCGGGTTGCGGTGTTAAGGCAAAAATGCCCATACCGGCATGTTGAGTAGTAAACTCAGCTACAGTCTTGCCATCATTATCGGTTACAGTACCGGCAGCATCCTTACCTAAGCCCTTACTATTTAAGACTTTTACCGCAACTTTTGAGCGCAGTCCTGCTATTAATTTTCCTCCCTCCGGAAAATATTGCACATCAGGTTTGTCCGGTGCGCCGGCATTTACAGGTGATACGGCAAGTGAGGCACCGGTTATCAAAAGTTGCCGGCTGAAAAAATAGTCTTCCCCAACATTACGCATCCAATTGGTGTAAGCCCTGATACGGTAGATACCTGGTTTATAAGAGCGTGGAATTACAAGATTACCTTGCCCCGTTCCGCCATTCAACCGTAAATTAATGCGCTTGAGCACTGTATCTGTTGAATTAAGCAGCTCTATAGTTAATGCACCGCTTAGTACAGACAATTGATGCTTTTGCCCAATAATGGCATAGGCTTTAAACCAAATAGTGTCGCTCAATGTATAATAAGGCCTATCAAAATGCAGATAAACTTTTTCCGAAGGATGCAGTGCCGAGTAACGCTCAAAAGCGCTTATATTTTTGTTAAGTACCGAAGTGTCTGTTTGCGCAGAACAAATTAATGTAGAAGATAGCAAAAAAATAAATAGTGTAAAGGATTTGGTTAACATAGAGTTTAGCAGTTTTAATTCAACAACCGCTAATATAATACTTTACTCCACTTTATACCGGTACACCTGCCGGCCTAAATAGCCATCATCATTAATGCCCTCAATAACCACACGGTAGGTGCCTTTGCGGCCGGCGTTAAAGAAACTGAAAGAAGCATTACCCTCTTTGTCGG
>CAXTCH010000479.1:0-2685 GCA_964241945.1 uncultured Mucilaginibacter sp. | reverse complement strand
GTATACGAATGTTGAAACTTAGCCTGAATATAAGCATCTATGATATTAACCCCCCATACGGCTACAAGACCTAAAATAGAAATTTGATAATTTCGGTTTGCGTTGTTAGCTGCATCTTCAAAAGTAGATTCGTCTCCAATACCTACATACTTCCAATTAGGCCTGGCTACACCTCCATTATTACGGCGGTATATAGCTTCACGCTCATAAGATATATATAAACTATGGTTAGAATAAATACTGTAAGCCAGAGCGCCTAAACCGCCATAAATTAAAGGCACCTTCCACCATTGGTGATTGTATACCTGTCCCCAGCCCGGTACCATTAATGAGTGCATCACTGCAGTATGCGGCAGGTGAGTGCTGTCGGGATGATAAATTTTTTCTTTTTTAGGGTCTACCCTTGGTACAAACGGTTTTGAGGTAAGCTTGTCCTGATGCTGATTTAAACTATCCGTTTTATCTTTTACTTTAACCGTGTCGGCCTGCTGTGCGTTGGCAGCCGTAGCCAGTAAGCAACAGAAGAAAACTGCAAATACGAATTTATACATAAGGTTACCAGTCCAGCATTTCTAATATCCGGTTCAGGTCATCTTCGGACAGGAAAGGGATTTCAATACTGCCCTTGCCCTGGTTGCCCATCTTCAATTTCACACGTGTACTGAATTTTGAGGCCAGATCATCCTGAATTTTTCGGATATGATGTGATAACTGTAACGGAGTTTCCTGCTTTTTATGCGTAGGCTTATGTAAATTACGCACCATTTCTTCCACTTTGCGTACGGATAATTCCTGCTGTAAAATCAGCTGGTGCAAATACAATTGCTTGGCGGGGTCATCTATCGTAATTAAAGCGCGCGCATGCCCCATGCTGATTTCACCATCGCGAATGGAAGCCTGAATGACCGGCGGCAAGCGGAGCAAACGCAGGTAGTTGGTTACCGTCGACCGGTTTTTACTTACCCGTTCGCCCAGTTCTTCCTGCTTAAGGTTACATTCTTCAATCATCCGCTGAAAGCTGATGGCTACCTCAATTGCATTCAGGTTTTCGCGCTGAATATTTTCGATAAGCGCCATTTCCAGCATCTGCTGGTCATTAGCGGTACGTACATAAGCCGGGATATACTTTAATCCGGCCATTCTGGAAGCCCGCAAACGCCGTTCGCCCGATATGAGCTGATACGCATTCGCGCTTACCCGGCGTATGGTAATTGGCTGTATCAAACCCTGCAACCTGATTGAATCGGTCAGTTCCTGCAAGGCAGCCGCATCAAAATCGATACGGGGCTGGTAGGGATTTACATCAATTTCATCAATCCGTATTTCAGTTACCGAACCCAAACGGGCCGACTCAGCCGCAGCCGCAGGTGTTGCATTGCCTTTGGGTGGCATCATGTTCGCCGAATCGTCTAACAGGGCACTCAGCCCTCTGCCTAATCCTCTTTTTTTCTCTGCGCTCATTGGGCTGTTAAACGGTTACGGTGTTGCGCGTGCTGCCCTCGCCCACCAAATTATTTTTACGGATGATTTCGCGGGCTAGGTTTAAGTAATTAATGGCACCCTTGCAGGTAGCATCGTGCATAATTACGGCAATGCCAAAGCTCGGCGCCTCGCTTAAACGGGTATTACGCTGTATAATGGTGTCAAATACCAATTCTTCAAAATGCGAGCGTACCTCCTCTACCACCTGGTTACACAGGCGCAGGCGCACATCGTACATGGTAAGCAATATGCCTTCAATATCCAGCTGCGGGTTCAGGCGGTTTTGTACAATTTTTATAGTGTTCAGCAGCTTTCCCAATCCTTCCAAAGCGAAATATTCGCATTGCACCGGGATAATCACCGAATCGGCTGCGGTTAAGGCGTTGATGGTAATTAAGCCCAGGGATGGTGAGCAGTCAATGATAATAAAATCATAGCGGTCCTTTACCTGCTCCAGTATGGAGCGCATTTTATATTCACGGTCCGACAGGTTGATCATTTCAATCTCGGCGCCTACCAAATCAATGTGTGCAGGCAGCAGGTCCAGGTTCGGGGTTTCCGTTTTCTGGATGGCCTCCATAGGGTCAATCTGATTGATGATACACTCGTAAATACTGTTCTTTATCGTACGCGGATCAAACCCGATGCCCGAGGTAGAATTGGCCTGCGGATCGGCATCCACCAGCAGGGTTTTATATTCCAGTACTGCCAGGCTTGCAGCCAGATTTATAGACGAGGTGGTTTTCCCGACACCACCTTTTTGGTTAGCCAAAGCAATAATTTTACTCATTCTCTCAATACTCAAATGATTCAACACAAGGTGATTAATGCACAGCTCAATTTACGCAGAAATGGTTACTTTCGCCGTGTATTAACGGGGTTAAAGATACGAATTAAAACAATTGGGTAATTCATAGCTTTACCATCTTATCAACACAAATGGATAAAGTTACCATTATTGCTTCCACTAACCGCCCGGGCAGTTCAACGCTTAAATTGGCTCAATATTATCAGCGCCGGCTACAGCAAAAAGGGCTTTCAGCTCGGCTACTCAACCTGCTCGATTTACCTCCTAATTTGTTGTTGACGGATATGTATGGCCAGCGAAGTGAAGCCTTTAAACCTTTACAGCAACTGGTAACCGGCACACAAAAATTTGTGTTTATCATTCCTGAGTATAACGGCAGCTTTCCGGGTGTATTG
>CAXTCH010000478.1:0-2695 GCA_964241945.1 uncultured Mucilaginibacter sp. | reverse complement strand
TAGTTAGCAAGGGTATGGTAATTTAAGGTAGCCAACTTAAATGCGTATGCTATAGATCAAAAGATGCTAAGTGGGTGTAATCGTGCCCCTTACCTTGCTAAAATATTGCGCTTAAAGCTCGGTACATGCACAACGTCAGGTTTAAAATGCTGCGTCAGGTCATCGGCTATTACAAAGAGATGCACAGGTGACCCCTTATATAATTGGCCGGAACACGTTGCCGAGCGAACTCTCCATTTGGCGGAGTAAGATTAGCAGGACTTGGAACGCTTCCTCCGGTCTCTCACTAATAAGTGAGTTACTCGTTCATCCAATAATTTATTTATGCAGGACGTGAATCAGTTGAAATCATTTTTTTGGACATTGACTGCATAAGAAAGTCCTTTATAAAATTTTTTATTTAGATTATCAGTTGGGTAGAAAGTATTCTGCCTTAAAAAATAACTAACCATTATTCAAATAGTTGCTGACCCGCTGTGTAATAGGTTTTGCGTTTATCGATGTCTGCCTTAAGTATTTCCTCCCCGCTAAGCGTTAGTTTTTGTTTGGGGCGATGCACCTGCAGAAAATCGCGCTCTTTTTCGGTAATCGTGTCAGGGAAACGTTGCGATATGTGCTTCTCTGCATGGGTAAGCACCGATCTAACGGCTTTAGAAAGCACGATTATTTGCTCTTTAGGAATTTTGTTAGCTTTAGAGAATGGAGAAATATTTGCTGCGTACAGGATCTCATCCACATAGGCATTGCCAATGCCCTGTACAATCTTTCCATCGGTCAATACCGTTTTAATGCGGCGTGAAATCTTGGCTAATGCGGTTTTCAAATAGCTAGACGGCAATTCCATGGCATATTATTGACATGAGAACCAACATCACAAATCTGTAATACATAGATGGCTTCAGTCAAAAAATCACAAAAAATCGATACCTTCACCGATGCCAATTGTACTTTGTGTTATTTCCATGATGCAACAATTTAGTCTTTAGAAAACAAACTCACCAATGCAATTACCTAAACGCTTGCAGTCCATTGATGCGCTCAGAGCGGTGACCATGTTCCTCATGGTTTTTGTTAACGATGTGAGCGGCGTTAAGCGCATTCCCGGCTGGATAGATCATGCCAAGGGCTATCAGGATGCTATGGGTTTTGCCGACACGATTTTTCCTGCTTTTCTTTTTATTGTAGGCTTGTCTTTACCATTTGCCATCAACAACCGAATTAACAAAGGTGACAGTAACCGGCAGATAATTACCTATATATTAACCCGCAGCGCAGCCTTGGTAATCATAGGTTTTTATCATGTCAACCTGGAGAGTTATAACAGCGCCGCTGCGCTGCTTCCCCTGGCAGTTTGGGAAATTATTATTACCACTGCTTTTTTCCTCATATGGCTTGATTATCCTGGATCAACCTCAAAGAATACAAAAAATATGCTGCGGGGCATCGGGGCAGCACTGCTTATTGCTATGGCGCTTGTTTACCGGGGAGGCGAAGATGGCATAATACATGGCATGCGGCCGTCATGGTGGGGTATTTTAGGTATCATTGGCTGGGCTTACCTGGTGTGTGCATTACTGTACTGGGCGTGTGGAGGCAAATTAAGCTATCTGATAGCTTTTTGGGCGGCCTTGATAATTATTAATGTTTTATACCATTCAGCCATAAAGGGTACACTGCCACTGATTGGCGATGGTTCTTCAGCTCTGCTGGTCATGAGCGGTGTATGCATCTCGCGCCTGTACGCCAGCCTGGTGAAGGCCGGCAAGAGCGCAAAGCTTTGGCTACTGCTAAGCGCGATTGGTATCCTGTGGCTTGTTTCAGGTTTCGGGTTAAGACCCTACACAGAGGGAATTTCTAAAATCCGGTCAACCCCTGCCTGGATATTCATCTGTGCTGCCATTACCGTATTGGCGTTTGAGCTATTTGTTTACCTGGTGGATGTGCAAGGAAAACAAGCGATATATAGCTGGATACGCCCGGCCGGCACCAGCACATTAACCTGTTACCTGCTGCCCTACTTTCAGGTATCGCTGCTAAAACTTTTTCATGTTCACTATCCCTCTGTATTAAATTATGGGTTGCCGGGAATCATACGTTCATTGGTAACTGCGTTTATATTGATAAGACTGGCAGGACTGATGGAGAAAAGGCATTTGCGATTAACCATATAAATGAATTTGAAGAATCGGATTAGACAAAAATGAAATGAATACCTGTATCGTTACTGATAAATTAAGGGTTTGCGCCTTGCTGCTATGTGCACTGTTTTTCACATCAATGACCAGGCCTGCATTACGGCCTGATTCCAAAAAGCCCCGCGAGGTAATTATTGGCTATGTAGGCGGCTATCGGGGACTGATTGACCCGGGCTTGGTAAATGCCCGTAAGCTCACTCATATTAACTACGCCTTTGTTAATGTAAAAGCCAATCGGGCTTTCTTGACTAATGAGAAAACTGATACCATAAACTTCAGAACACTACGCAATCTCAAAAAAATAAACCCTGAGCTTAAGATTCTCATCTCAATAGGCGGATGGGGCTGGAGTAAAAACTTTTCGGATGCCGTACTGAGTGATACGGCACGGCAGGCTTTTGCAGCCAGCGCCGCCAGTATTGTGCGAACCTATCAGCTTGACGGTATAGATATCGACTGGGAATATCCCAATGATATTGGGGCAGGTAACGTATTCAGGC
>CAXTCH010000477.1:0-2715 GCA_964241945.1 uncultured Mucilaginibacter sp. | reverse complement strand
AAAGGACTGAAAATCCTTGTGTCGCTGGTTCGATTCCAGCTGATACCACCAAGATGAGTATCAACTCAAATCAAAACCCTGTAAATCACCGATTTACAGGGTTTTTTGTTTTCCAAGACTATTGCTTATCAAAGTGACAAAGAAAAGCACAAATTGACTGAGAATACCTTGAGCCACTAAAGGACAACTCAACGCTACCTAATGGGATATGTGGGGAAGCGAAAAGAAAATGCGGACGGAGAAATTTGAATTAAAATACAACGTCACCAAACGCAGATACCGGCGAAATATCCGGGAGTATTAGCCGAAAGCTCAACAGTTCAAATAATTATAAATACGTAAAAACCCCGCAGGCTTGCCAGGCAAGGCGCTGCGGGGAAAGCAACCGCTACGTTACAGTTCTTTATCTCCGATTAATTTTGCGTCGCGGGTATTCTTTTGTACAGCAATGGCCGAAAATATACTCAGGCAGAACGACATAGCGTAAAAGCCTTTCTCGCTGCTGGTAATGCCTGCATTCCACAGGCCAATGGTGAGGAGGATCATGGCGGCTATTGTGGCAAACCAGCTCAGGCCGTAATAAAGGTCGGTAACGGCAAGCCCTTCGGCCCGGTCCCGTACACTCTTTTGCACAGAGATTACCGCGAACAGGCCAAGCAATAAAATGGTAAAATAGTACCCTTTTTCGTTCAGCGGCATGCCAGCATTCCATAAGCCAATGCAATAGGCTACGGTTCCGGTTAACAAGGCAAACCAGGATGCTCCTATAAATGCAGCAGTGGGTTTAAAAGGATTTCTGCCGTTTTCGCCATGTTTTGTGGTGAATGAATTTTCGTCTGTTTTGTGTTGTAGCGGTTCCATGTTGTTTTTGTTTTAATGATTATTATGGAAGCAAAGGTGCGTGATAAAACAGCGCCTAAAAATTCAGATTTCGCTGATTGCTGACGATATATTTTGTGATAATACTACCTTTACAGGTATTATTTTGCCCTTATGGATCCACTCTCAGAATTAATCAATTTGCTTGATATTAATGATAAAAGGCTTTTCAGGCAGTTTTTGCAGCGTAAAAATAAACGGAGCGATGTAAAGAATTTGCAGTTACTTGAATGTATAGAAACTGACGATATCGCCGGTTTGGATAAGTTGTATCATCCGAAAAAAAACAAGGATGCCTATCATGCCTTACGTAAAAGGCTGCAGGATAACCTGCTGCTCTTCTTATCACAAAAAACATTTGAAAGTAACCAATCAGATACTTATGATGCGCTGCGATTTGTGGTGGTGGGGCGTTTCCTGTTAGAGAACGGTGTGATTAAAGTAGGCTTCAAATGTTTGGACAGGGCAGAACAGCTGGCCGAAAATTTGGAGCAGTTTAACTTGTTAAATGAGCTTTTGCTATTGAAGCTGCAATATGCCCATTTGCCTGAGGCGGAAGATTTTGAAGCGTTAACCGCACGCTTCCTGCGCAATCAATCAGATATGCAGCGCGAGACCAAGCTCAATTTGGCTTACGCCTTTTTAAGGCAAGAGCTGCAGCAAATCCATTTGAAAGGAAAAGTAGTCAATCTGAACACCTTAATGCTGACCACTATCCGGAAATATAAAATCTCGGTGCAGGATCTGATGACTTACAAATCTGTTTACCAAATTCTTTTTATTGCTAACGAGTATGCAGCTATACAGCAGAATTACAGTTTGATAGAACGGTACATTGACCGGACGAATGAATTTATACAAAAGCAACATCACCAAAAGCAAGCCTACCTCTTTTACCATATCTCCATCTTATACTTTCTGGCCAACTTCCATTTACGACGGAAGGATTTCGAGAAAAGCAGGTCTTTGCTAAAGGAGATGATGGATTTAATGACTTTGGATAATCATTATCACACCGTGTTTTATTTGCGGTACCAGTTGCTCCTGGCCCTCAACCTGTTCTTTAGCGGTTTTGCTGATCAGGCAGTTGCGCTACTGCGGGCATCACTGTTGGTTTCCAAACCTTCGTCTAAACCGGAGGAAGTGGAGGATATACGAATAAGTCTTGCAATGTTTTTAGCCCTCTGTGAAAACCGCGAAAGTTTGAAGCAGTTAACGCTGCTGACCCGCACAGATGCCTGGTATGAGAAAAAAATGGGCATGCTTTGGACCATCCGCAAAAACCTGATGGAAATTCTGGTACAGGCACAGTTCTCTAATATTGAGCTCGCCATGTCCCGGTTAACCAGCTTTCGCCGCAGATACAGAAAGTATTTACTTAAAACTTCAGAAGAACGTGTGCTGATGTTTTTAAGCCTGGTGGAAAAATACTTGTTAAAACCCGACGTGGTTTTTGAAGCGACTTATCAAAAGAAGGTTTTGAGCTTGCAGACAGGCACCCCAAATAGTGATATTTTTATTTTAAGCTTTGTCAGCTGGTTGATAGCGAAGTGGAGGAAAAAAACGGCTTTTGAAGTGGCGCTGAAACTTATTCAGGAGGATAGCTATGTCGATAATTAATGTCAGCAGCCTCCCTTTTTGCTGCCGGTAGTCATATTATGAGCCGGGGCAAACTAAAACATCAACAAGTTTAGTAAATCTGAAATTATAATAGATATAGAGACTTACCATAGCTGATTAAGAAAGGATAAAACATTCCTTATCAACACAATTGTTAAAATTTGTTAAAGCGCTGAAGGCCGCCTGGCAATTCGTTATTTTTGTATAGAGAAGTAC
>CAXTCH010000476.1:0-2717 GCA_964241945.1 uncultured Mucilaginibacter sp. | reverse complement strand
CCTTTAGTGGTGTAAGCAATATACGACACGTTTGGAACGGTCGTAATCACCGTCATGTCGAACTCACGTTCTAAACGCTCCTGGATAATTTCCATGTGAAGCATCCCCAAGAAACCGCAACGGAAACCGAAGCCCAATGCAGCCGACGATTCCGGCTCAAATACCAGCGAAGCATCATTTAATTGAAGCTTGGCCATTGACTCGCGCAGTTCTTCGTAATCTTCAGTATCCACCGGATAAATGCCGGCAAATACCATCGGTTTTACTTCTTCAAATCCTTGAATACCTTGAGCTGCCGGACGCTCTACTAAAGTAATGGTATCGCCAACTTTTACTTCTTTGGCTTCTTTTATCCCGGAGATGATATAACCTACATCGCCGGTTTTAATCACATCTTTAGGTAACTGGTTAAGCTTCAACGTACCTACTTCATCAGCAAAATATTCTTTGCCGGTAGCCATAAACTTCACCTTTGTACTTTTGCGGATTTCGCCGTTTACCACTTTGTAGTAAGCAATGATGCCACGAAAAGAGTTAAACACGGAATCGAAAATCAAAGCCTGCAGCGGACCGTCGGGATCGCCAACCGGCGCCGGAACACGTTCTACAATTGCTTTGAGTATTTCATGCACACCCATGCCGGTCTTACCGGAAGCGGCCAATATTTCTTCGCGTTTGCAGCCAATTAAGTCAACAATCTGGTCTTTTACCTCTTCGGGCATAGCGCCGGGTAAGTCCATTTTGTTGAGTACTGGTATAATTTCCAAATCATTCTCCAGCGCCAGGTAAAGGTTCGAAATGGTTTGCGCCTGTATACCTTGCGAAGCATCTACAATCAGCAAAGCGCCTTCGCAGGCGGCGATGGAACGGGATACTTCATATGAAAAATCGACGTGTCCGGGTGTATCAATTAAATTTAATACATAATCCTGCCCATCCATCTGATAATTCATCTGGATAGCATGACTTTTTATGGTTATACCACGTTCACGCTCCAGGTCCATGTCATCCAGTAACTGGGCCTGTGCTTCACGCTGGGTAATGGTGTTGGTGTATTCAAGCAGGCGGTCGGCCAGCGTGCTTTTGCCGTGGTCGATGTGCGCAATGATACAAAAGTTACGAATGTGCTTCATTTACACCGCAAAAATAGCGTTTTAAGCCGATAATTTTGTATCGGCTGTATAATATGCTACTTTGAGTTAATGTCTGTGAATCCCGCTTTAATAACTCACCTGCAACAGCGTCTTTCTGCCATCACCCAGCAGCAGGTAAATATTCATCACTCTGCTCCGGTTAGTGGCGGCAGCATCAATGATGCTTATTGCCTGCATACTTCCATAGGCAAGTGTATGCTCAAGATGAATAACAAAACTGCTTATCCTGATATGTTTTTCATGGAGGCCAGAGGTTTAAAAAATATCGCCGAAACACATACTATAGCAGTTCCGGAAGTAATTTATTGCGGCGACTTTGGGAATTTAACTTATCTAATATTAGAATGGATTGAAACCGGTACGAGCAGTCCGAACGCATCTTTACTATTGGGACAGCACCTGGCTGCTATGCATCAACATCAGGCTCAGGAGTTTGGCTTTGCGTACGATAACTATATGGGTCCACTGCCACAGTCTAATAAAAAGCACAGCACCTGGACAAGCTTTTTCATTAACGAACGATTGAAACCGATGGTTAAAATAGGATGGGATAAAAAGTTGCTGTTGCCCAACGACTTCGACAACTTTGAAAAGCTGTACATGCGCCTGCCTGGATTATTTACAGAAGAAGCCCCCGCATTATTGCATGGCGACTTGTGGAGCGGCAACTATTTAATCAGCAGCCAGGGCAAACCCTACCTGATTGACCCGGCTGTAAGCTACGGCCACCGGGAATTTGATATCGCGATGACTACTTTGTTCGGCGGCTTTAATAATCATTTTTATGAGGCTTACCAAGCCGCCTTTCCGCTGAACAATGGCTGGCAGCAGCGTCTTGATTTATGGAATTTATACCCTTTGCTGCTTCATTTGAACCTATTTGGACTTGGCTACCTGAACAAGGTACGAGGCGCATTGACAGAATATCTGTGATAAGATTATAATTCCTCGACATAAACCGGCGTGCCAGTTACTTCAATTTCAAATTGTCCTTGTTTGGCTGAAATAATAGTTTTTTGTAGCTCACCAGCGCCCGGTTGTAAATGATAAATCGCCGCAGTTTTCGACGAACCTGCATTTAGCGCATACTTAGCTGTACGGCCATCGGTAGGATTAATTAATACGTACACAGTTTTAGCGCCCTGCTGATAAACATCGACCAACGGCTGCTGACTGATAGTTTTTTGGTAATGATAGTTACCCAAAAGCTTGCGGGTTTGCCATATAAAATTGGCTGCCGGACGACGTTTGGTTTCTTCGCTCAAACCCGAAGTGGCATATTTTCCGGGACTGTTGGGCGCATCATCAAATAACTGATAGAAGAATAAACGGCTGATGCCATGCCGCATATACAAAAAAGAGGTACGCAGCAGCCAATTGGCCTGCACCAATTCTGCCGAATGCTGCGGAGTTGCCGTTGCGCGCTGCGGACTTTTAGGATTTAAGTCATAACCGGCTTCGGTGACCCATACAGGCGGTTTGCCGGGCAAGGTTTGTGCATAACTTACAAACTGATCGGCAATGTTACCCGAGCGAGAAGACTCGGGAGAAATGCCTTTATAG
>CAXTCH010000475.1:0-2726 GCA_964241945.1 uncultured Mucilaginibacter sp. | reverse complement strand
TATTCCTGTTACACCGGCTCCTGAATAGATAACTCCTGCGATGATAAAACCGGTTACACCGCCCCAGGGCGTAAGCTTTTGTGCCTTTACGCTTACTATGGCTATCAACACCAACAATAGCATAGTTGTAATATCGGTGATGTTGAAATTCAGGTTATGTAAATTCACGTCCGCAAGATAGATTTTTTTGTTTTGACTATTTTGACAGGTTCGCTGTAATTTTGAATGGTAGTGCCGCCGATATCATTGTTAAAGCATACGTACACCTCGCGCACCGCTGTATGAAGCACCAACCGTTGAAAATCTTTCAATTTATCTGCTGATTATTTTGAGGCGTAAAGCTGTTGATTTACATGAAAGCGATCATACAAACAAATGTATTTTGAACAACAATTTTAAGCAGGGAAGGGTGACTCATTCCGTAAAAGGTAATATTATAGTCACACAATTACTTATAAACGTCTGTCAACAATTTTCAAGGCGAAATTCAATATAATCATAAAATTATGTTCCAATGCTTGTAAGAAAAGCTTGAACAGCCGATATGCCGAGTTATATCTTTATGACGCTATTCTAAACCGCCGCGCGGATGACCGTCGCCCTGCATATGGCCCACGCCATTTTTGTTGGTATCTGCTTTGTCTGTATCTGACTGCGTTACGTCGCGCTTTGCAGAGTCGGTATTTAAAGAATCGGTAGGGGCTTTGGTGCCGGAACTTGGATGGCAGGCCATGAGTGCTAAAGAGATGCCCAAAAACACAGAGCTGATTTTTAAAAATTGCTTTACCATAGAGATAAAATTAACGACGACGATTCACCTTGACTAACCCGGTAAGACAGATAATGGTTTACCGAAAGAATATTAAATAAAAAAAGCACACTATTAAGCGTGCCCTAAAACTGTATATTTTCATTGGGATTAACTACCCGGCGGATGAACTGCATCTGCGTTAAATTTGCCCAAAGTCGCCGTTGCTGAAGGCGCTGCAGATCCAAGAATTGCCACACCCTGATCAGCAGATGAATTGTCTGAGGGAGTGATATCAGCCGTCGACGTTACTTGTTTTTTCCTGGTTGATTTAGCTTTCGGTTTAATCTTCATAAGTGACTGATTTTATTTGACTTGTTGAATATAAATGTAACGACATAACTTATCATAAACAAATTTTATTCGCTGTTCACATTTTCACGTGCAGGTGAAGCGGTGGCGTGCTTTTCGCCCCACTTGTGTGTATGTGCCAGGCGCTCTTTCAACCAGTGCGTAAAACGGTGGTGCATCGGCGTGATTATACCTGCCATACCAACAAAAATAAAAAAGTCGAGTATCAGCGTGTCATGCGTGAGGTGCTGAATTATGGGGTGCAGCAGCAAGGTGATAAACTCAAACAAAAAAAGGATAGTAAGCACGCTCAAAAATTCAATTACTTTGTAATGCAATTTGGTTTTGCTGAGCAATAGTACAATCAAAAAGAATACAGGGATGAATAAGGCAATGGCCGATAATTGCAGATAGTTTTTCCGCTCCTCCTCTTGTTGCAGTTTAAGTTCCGCCAGTTCCTGCTCACGGGTTTTTTCTTCATACTTGAGGTTTTGCAGTTCCTTTATTTTTTCCTGACTAAAAAGGCTGTCTTTCGCCGCTACGGCCGATTTAAGATACATATAAGCCAAGCCCTGATTAACAGTGGCGTAACTGTCGGCCAGTACGTTATTCGCTTGCATCACACCTTTGGTATACAATGCTGCTTTAGCCGTAGCTAATGCCTGTTTAGCATAGTAAATACCCGAGTCAATGTGGTTAGATGCACGGTAATAGTCGCTCAATTTCAGATAGGTGCTGGTAAGAGTAGTGGAATCGCCTATGGTCTTCGACTTTTGTGTACTCATCCGGAAATAAGTTAAAGCCAAACCCCGGTTATGATAGCTTTGTTGAATTGATCCAAGATTAAGCAGGATGTTGCCCATATAGTCGTCGGCATGGATTTTCATTCCCAATTCATAAGCGTTTTGTTCATAAATCAAGGCTGAGTCCAACTTATTTATCTTGTAGTATAAAAACCCGGCGTTTAGTAATACAGCGTTGCGCGTCAGTTCGTAATCAGCAGTGCGCAACTTGCCCGGTAGCGTCTCCAGTACATTCTTTGCTTTCAGCGTATAATTAATCGCCGGGCGGTATTCCTCCTGATCAATATAAATGAGACTGATGTTGATTAAAGCCTGACCTATCTCGTAGGGTATATTTAATTGCTGGGCAATCTGAAGGTGTTTAAGGTAAGCCGCTAACGCGCCCGGATAATTACCCATCTGCTGTAACGCTTCTCCGCTTTCTTTCATACAACGCGCCTGACCTTCTAAAAAGCCAATTTTCTTGGCTTGCCGTAAGCCGCTTTGCGCCAGCAAATAATCGGTATCAGGTTTGTAATAAAGGTAACTATGAGCCAGTTTTGCAGTAATCAGGATGGCAGCCTGATTGGATTTCACATTTTTAAGCGCATTCTTTAAACTGTCGATTTTTTTATGTTGAGCGTACCCATAACTGATATTGAAAATAAAAAAACAAATGAGTAGCAATTTTTTCATGAAAGGCGGAAGAGATAAAGCTAAAGGTAATTAACAATGGATAAATATAAGCCAATGTTATGAACGGCTTTGCGCAGCATGCCAAAAGCGCAAGCTCCCGTTAAGCAGGTTCCAATATACTTTTTACCTGATCTTGGGTTAACGGCTTG
>CAXTCH010000474.1:0-2736 GCA_964241945.1 uncultured Mucilaginibacter sp. | reverse complement strand
GCGGAGAGGGAGGGATTCGAACCCTCGATACGCTTTTGACGTATACACACTTTCCAGGCGTGCTCTTTCGACCACTCAGACACCTCTCCTGATGCTTTCGGAATATGCTGCAAAGATAAGATAATCTTCAACCCTATCAACAAAAAAGCGAAGCCCGATTACAGGCTCCGCTTCAACAAACTTTAACACAACAAATTTTTAAAACCGGCAGCAGGAACTTATCATTTATAAGCCCCGCTTGCCTATTAGTATTTCCTTACTTTAGTATTGGTCTTTTTACGGATGATAGCCCGGTTAATGCGGCCTTCCTTACGAAGCAAACGGCGGTTTTCGCGGCGGCTCAGGTGTCCGTCGGCCTCTGCCTTATTAATTGATTTACGTAAGTTATGCTCACGTTTAGCCAGATGCTTGGCCTCGTTATGGGTAAGTGACCCAGTATTGATACCTTCCCGGATACGTGCGGTTTGGTTATGCTCACGTGCTTTTACTAATTTGGTTTGCGCTTCGGCCAATGAGGTAAGAGCTAAGGCAGCTACCAGTACACCTCCGAATATTCTTAATTTCATAATTTCTATTTTTAATAATAAGAGTGAAAGATTGACAAATGGTTTAACAGGGGCTTAACAAAAGCTTAATTACTGAAGGCTACTATTGAACCCGGTCGTTGTGCTTTCTTCTTTCAATATGGCGGCTTACTCGCTTTTCTTGGCGCATAATATGGCGACGCTCTGAGGGTGAGATATGACCGTCTGACATGGCCTGGCGCCGTTCGCGGGCAATCATTTTCTCTTCTTTACTCAGGTTATGCGCTTCGGCCCCGGTGAGCTGGCCTGAACGCTCGCCCTGCCGGATGCGGTGCTCTTGATTTTGCTGGCGTTGCTTAACGCTTTGCGCCCTGGTAACTGAGGTACAGGCTATTGAAACCACCAGTATACCTCCTAAAAGATTCAGTTTCATGTTTTCCTATTTTTCAGTATACAACAATTTTAAAGCAAATAGTTCATGATTGCTGCTTACTGAAAGAAGCGGCTTGCACACACCTTAATTATTTTACCTATGTTTGCCGCAATTTACTGAAAAGTAAACTTACCGCGATATTGCCTGTTTAGTTTGCAATGCTGAGCCTCAACGAGATTAAAAAACCCATAGCCGCCGAGATTGATGTTTTTGAAGAAAGGTTCAAAGCCTCTATGCAAAGCTCCGTCCCCCTGCTCGACCGTATTACCCATTATATTGTAAAGCGCAAAGGCAAGCAAATACGCCCCATGTTTGTGTTTTTTGCCGCGAGCCTGTGTGGCGGGGTTACTGAGGCTACCCATCGTGGTGCAGCACTGGTAGAGTTGCTGCATACTGCTACGCTGGTGCATGATGACGTAGTAGACAATTCGTATCAGCGCCGAGGTTTCTTTTCAATCAATGCGTTATGGAAAAATAAGATTGCCGTATTAGTGGGCGATTATCTGCTCTCCAAAGGCCTGTTGCTGTCGCTAAATAATGATGACTTCCAGTTGCTTAAAATCGTATCCAACGCGGTGCAGCAAATGAGCGAGGGCGAGCTGCTGCAAATTGAAAAGGTGCGCCGAATGGATGTAGGTGAACCGGTATACTACGAGGTTATCCGCCAGAAAACGGCTTCCCTGATTGCGGCCTGCTGTGCCATCGGGGGCGCATCAGCGGGCGCTGATGAAGCTACGGTCAGCAAGCTGCATGCCTTTGGCGAAAAGATTGGTATCGCCTTCCAGATCAAAGATGACATGTTTGATTTTGGTACAGATGACGTGGGCAAACCATTAGGCATCGATATTAAAGAAAAGAAAATTACGCTGCCGCTGATTTATGCGCTGAACAGCTGTAAGCCGGCCGAACGGAAACGCATTATCAACCTGGTAAAAAATCACAACGACGAAGCAGCCAAGATTGCCGAAATTATCCGTTTTGTGAAAGAACGCGGTGGCCTTGAATATGCCGAAAGCCAGATGAAGAAGTATCAGGGCGAGGCCTTTGAAATTTTAAACACTCTCCCGCCGGGCGAGGCCCGTACCGGTTTAGAGCAGTTGGTACGTTACACCACCGAACGCAATAAATAAGAAAGAGCCGAAACAGATGTTTCGGCTCTTTCAATATCATGTCGTTCTTCCCAGTGACATGGTTTTGTTTACCAAATCTTAATCCTTTGGTTTTCGGGCTTGTATAGTTTATCGCCGGCTTTGATACCAAAGGCATCGTACCACGCATCGGTATTGGAAAGCGGACCATTTACGCGGTACATTTCGGGCGAGTGCGGGTCGACGTTTACACGCATACGCATGGTTTCATTACGGTTTTTAATACGCCATATTTGCGCCAGCGACAAAAAGAACCGCTGATCAGGAGTCAGGCCATTAATCTTTTTGTTGCTCTTGCCTTCCGGTGTATTTTTGAAAGCCTGATAAGCAATGGCCAGTCCGCCATTATCCGCAATGTTTTCACCCAAGGTAAGATGTCCGTTCAGGTGCACATTGTTCAGTATGGTATAAGCATCGTATTGCTTGGCCACCCCTTCGGTCTTTTCTTTAAACTTTTTAAAATCTTCAGGGGTCCACCATACTTTCAGGTTGCCATTTTTATCGTACTGACTTCCCTGATCATCAAAACCATGGGTCATTTCATGGCCTATCACCATACCAATACCACCGTAATTAATGGCATCATCAGCATCTTTATCAAAGAAAGGAAACTGCAAAATACCGGCAGGAA
>CAXTCH010000473.1:0-2748 GCA_964241945.1 uncultured Mucilaginibacter sp. | reverse complement strand
CGGCCGGGCCTTGTCCATTTTAAAAAGAATTGCTCCGTCAATCTGGCCGGCAAGCTGAACTTTAAGGGCCGTGCCCGTTTCGGCGAGCGTTCAGGTTTTTATGTGGCCGAAGGCGCTGCCATGACCATTGGCGAAAACTTTATCATTACCGGTTCGGCGGGTATTAATTGTAAAAAAAGTATCACTTTCGGAAAAAATTGCCTGCTTTCGTGGGATGTACAGATATTGGATACCGACTTTCATAAAATCTATCAGGGAGACAGTATTATTAACTCAGATAAAGAAATAGTAATTGGTGATGATGTGTGGATTGGTTTCAGAACCATCATTATGAAAGGCACCAATATAGGCTCGAAAATTGTGATTGGATCCGATTCTTTGCTCAATAAATCCTACCTGGAAAGTAACAGCATTTATGCCGGCAATCCGGCAAAGCTGATTAAAGAAGGAATTACCTGGGATTATTAACTAAGTGCTTGTGTTAATGAGTGACTTGTAAGAATAAAAAGCATACTCTTCGTGAAAATTTCAAAGTGCCCAAAACGAAATTCGAATTAATCAAACCATTTGAACCAGTGCGTTTTGAGCGTTTTAATTTACCTGATTCTTTTTTACAGGAAATCAAAGAAGCGCAAATGAGCAGGGTGGTTAAAAGCTTTTTTATGTGTAAGGTTATTGTAGTTTAATAACGGCTTTTTGGTTTTTTTTGTGCCCAGAACGAGATTCGAACTCGTACATCCTTACGGATGCCACCCCCTCAAGATGGTGCGTCTACCAATTTCGCCACCTGGGCCTTTATAAAAAAGTCTTAAGTCAGTAGTTATAGACCATTAACCGGCCCTAACTTATGGCTTAAGACTTTCAATTTAAAAAGATGTGCCCGAAGAGAGACTCGAACTCTCAAGAGACAATTCTCAACGGCTTCTGAGACCGCAACGTTTACCAATTTCGCCACCTGGGCCTTTTGTGATTTGAAAGAGTTTAATCACTCTTTCCTCACATCGGGGCTGCAAATATAACAGTTTAATGTAAATGCTCAAATAAATATAAAATTCGTTACTATTGATGACAGGCAGATAAATTTGAAATATAGAACTGCCGGAAATACATGTTATGATAAGGAAATTTTTAACGTTAATCCTCTTTTTATCAACCGCGCAAACTATGGCATTCGCTCAAAAGGCGGATGCGATATTAGGGAAATGGCTTAATCCTACAGGCGAAGGACAAATACAGATTTATAAAAATGATAACTTATTTTTCGGCAAAATTACTTGGTTAAAAGAGCCTAATGATCCGGGCACCGGCAAACCCAAAAACGATTACCTTAACCCCAATGCTGCTTTGCGCCCGCGCTCAGTGCTCAATTTGGAAATTTTGAAGAATTTTTCTTTTAATAGTGACGATACTTATACGGATGGCACCATTTACGACCCCAAAAGTGGCAAAACTTATAGTTGCAAAATGGTGCTGAATGGCAACCGGCTTAAAATAAGAGGGTATATCGGCATTAGTTTATTAGGACGCACTGAAATTTGGAAACGCATAAAATGAAACACTTGAAATTAATTTTTACCTGCCTTACCTGCTTTGTAATGGCAACTGCGCAGGCACAAACCATTGAAGTAGTACAGCAGGGCCGGAACTGCAGTTTCCGGGGCCTGTCGGTAGTTAACAACAAAGTGGCTTGGGTAAGCGGCAGTAAGGGTACTGTTGTTCGTACAACTGATGGCGGCAAAACCTGGAACTGGCAGCAAGTGAAAGGCTTTGAGCAAGCCGATTTTCGGGACATTGAAGCGTTTTCAGATAAAGATGCCATCATTATGAGTTCGGGTACGCCGGCACTCATTTTAAAAACAGCAGACGGCGGCGCTAATTGGCAGGTAGTTTACCGGAATGAGGATAAAGCTTACTTTTTAGATGCAATGGACTTTACGCCAGATGGCAAACATGGCTTTATACTGGGCGATCCGATTGATAACAAATTCCTACTGCTTGAAACTGAAGATGGTGGCAATAGCTGGGCGAAAGCTATTCATCAGCCTGTGGCACTACCTAATGAAGCAGCGTTTGCAGCCAGCGGCACTTGCATCCGGGTAGATAAGAACGCTGCTGTAAGTATAGTTACCGGCGGTGCACAGTCCCGTTATTTAAAGTTGTCTGCTAATGATACCGTTTGGCAGCCCGTTGCTTTACCGTTAGCACATGGAAAATCCAGTCAGGGTGCATTTTCTGTTTCGGCAGATCAGGCCATCATTGTAGGCGGCGATTATGCACTCAATGGCCACAAAGATTCGGTAAGTTGTAAACTGATGCTTAAAAGCAACGCGGCTGCACAGCTTTTTGCAACCGGGCCGGCGGGTTATCAATCCTGCGTTGAGCATTTAAATAAAGCTATCTACTTAACCACCGGCACCCCCGGCAGCAATTTCACTACCGACAGCGGGCAAACCTGGAAGCAAATTGACACTACCAGCTTCAACGTATGCCGTAAAGCCAAGCACGGTACATTAGTTTTATTAGCCGGCGATAAAGGCAAAATTGCGCTATTTAAAAATTAGCGTACTGACAATAAAGACCTTATCTCAACATCTGTATAAATTACAAATTCCGTTTGCAGACAAATGAAATAAACCCTATATTTGCACCACTTTAAAACAAACGGCTTACTGAGGTCGTTTAAAGCAAAAGTGATGATTCCGTAGCTCAGCCGGTAGAGCATAACACTTTTAATGTTGGGGTCCTGGG
>CAXTCH010000472.1:0-2750 GCA_964241945.1 uncultured Mucilaginibacter sp. | reverse complement strand
CAACTGGTCCGTGTCCGGAATATCTTCAGCATCATAAATGGTTAAAAATTTTCCTTTGGAAAATGCCAGTCCGTAGTTACCGGCCTTCGGCTTGGTTTTAGGCATATGAAAAGGCACCACAATTACTTCAAATATGGCGGGGAAATCAAGGTCGCGCACTGCGTTCAGCGTTTTGTCGTCGTCCTCTTCAATAAGCAGTTTAATATCCAGTTTTTCGCGCGGATAATCGATACTCTGCAGATTCCATATGAGTTTCTTAATCAGTTTGTCTTCTTTGTATACCGGTAAGTGAATGGTATAAATAGGCAGTTCATCATCTTTTACTTTTTTCAAATCGGTTTTGGTTACTGCCTGAAACAGTTCAAATCGCGAACCTACCAGCGCCAGGAACAGCTTAAAGGAGATAGAAATAAGGAAAAATATACTCAGCAATATGTTGATGACAATAACCGTGGTTTTGAAATTGATAATCATGCCCGACACCGCTGCCGCAAACAGGATGAAGAAGAAGGCAATCTGCGGTTTGGTGAAGGTTGTTAACGCTGAACTGTCAGGGTCGCGCTTTAACAAATCATATACGGCTGATTTGACATGTTTTTCACCCAGCAGCTTATGGCTCATCCAAATAATGTCCAAATCGCTGGCAATGATAATTTCCGGTTCGAGGTCATACACAAAGCGGATATAGTCGATATACAAATCATCGGCCGGATCAGCCATCAAAGTAACCAGCTTACGGTTTTCAATGCGCAGGGGCAGGGCCAGGCGGTCGGTAGCGAACCCTAAATCTATTTTTTTAAGTACCGCGTCATCATACTGCTGATGCCGTGCTCCGTCAATAGTATGTCCGGCTTTAATCAATGAACGCTCGTAGTTTTTACGCGAAATATACCCGAAGTTAAGCGCCGTTTTAATGAACGATTGCCGGTTGGCCTCCGCCAATCGTTGAATCTGGTGATAATTATTTTCGGTAATAAAGCCATCGTCAATCAGCATCTGGCCGGTAGCATTCAACCTTGTTTCAGGCTGAAAGGTAACCGGAGGTATAATGTCAGGTAAAACCGCGATAGGAGGCGCTTCTTGGATGATCATAGTATTCAGGAGTATGAAAAGAAGTAAGGAAATTGAGTAACCGCATCAATATTTACTGATGCGGTTACCGGGGTATCAAACCAGGATACTTTTATTGTTCGGTATACTCGGGTGCACGTGCCACCTTTGAGCGAACGTACAGGAACGAAAGCAGAATCAGCACCAGTAATGACAGTAGTATATACAGGTTATAACTATCCCAGAAACGCGATAAAGCGCTTTTGGCATCGGTATACTGCAGGTTATCGCTCGATTTGCTGATGTTGAACAGGTACTTGTCGGAGTTTACATCGGCTACGCACACGTTGCTGGCCAAGGTGGATAATTGTTCGGTAATGGAACGTGATGCAGCTAAATAAGCGCCCGCCAAATTTTTACCGGTGGCGGTGAGTACCAGCATAGCATTGTTACCGCGGCCGTAAAATATCTGCGCTAAACCATTTGAGGTAGAGTCCGACAGCTCGTACATTGGTGTATTGTTCTCATTGTTGTACAGCCTAAAGTTGCGCTCAAAGCTGATCGGTGCATCTGGTAATTCGCCCATCAGGGGGTCTTTGCGGTCTAACAGAGCAACGATGTTGAATTTTTTCAGGTCGCTCTTGTTGTCCATCATATCATCAGAATACACAAACTCGGGGAAGTTATTGGAGTTGATGTTGTTGTTCAGCTCGTAAATAATTTCGCCCATGGCCGCTGCCGCGTATTTGGCAGTGCTCTTGCTTACCACAATGCGGGTAGTGCCACTGTTAAAGGCTTCGGGGTACTGGTAAAAGCTCAGGTCGTTGCTCACAAACGGGTTGCGTGATTCCAGGTAAGATTTATCTACATCCACTTCGCCGAAAAAGTTGATAAAACTGTTCTGGCAATTGCCGGTGCTTGGATAAAAACGGAATTCAGCCTCCAGTGTATTGTATTTATGATGCTGATACCGGTTAATGGTTACCGAAGTACTCAGTTTGCCCGATTGATCTAACTTTTCGCTGCTAATGAGCATACCATTCAGGTAAATATTAAAGAAGCCGCGGTCGCCGGGGTTTAAGCCGCTGTAAATACCTTCAAGGTGAATTTCAACTTCTTTAGGAGTGAAGCTAAAATCACTGTTTTTAAAGTTATAAACACTGCGCAATGAGCCAATGCCCGACATAAAATTGGTTACACCACCTACCTGACGCAGGGAAATTCTCGAACGGCTGTCGTCGATAGTTTTGAAAAGATTGTTTTGTGCTTTATTAATCAGCAGATAATCGCCATAAGCTGAACTCAGTATATTGGGATTGCCCAGCGCAGTGATGGTTTTTTCATAACCTTCATCATCGCCGCCGGAAATAAACATAATTTCGCTGGGCACAGCTCTTGAAGCCGCTGACCGGAAAGCTACCGTGTTGCCTTTTACATTGGTTAGCGTGGTTACAGTATCAGAAGCAGTAACTATAGCTTTGTGCAAATAAATTAAGCCTTCACCTTTTTGAGGAACAACTTTAAGCAGTTGCCTTTTATCGGCAGCCAGTTTATTGACTTCGCCTACCATAATATAGCTGTGAATGCTGTCAGGTAGCTTATCTGCCTCATACACGTTGATGTTTCTGATCTGGCTTTTTTTCAGTTTGGCATAAGCCCAGGCCGTAGCCTTTAAATCGAGCAGGGTAGGGTTAACCGGG
>CAXTCH010000471.1:0-2754 GCA_964241945.1 uncultured Mucilaginibacter sp. | reverse complement strand
ATGAGGCGCTGGCTGATAAATACAACCCGGATGGCAAATTTCCTTATACATTGCTGGTGAATGAGCATGGTAAGGTACTGAAAGCCTGGGATGGCTATCCCGACGAAACCTCGCAACAATTCGTAAGTCAGATTCAATCCTTCGTGCATGCCGCTGAGTAAGGTACACAGCCAGCCAACGGCCATTTACAAACAGGCCTTACGCCTGATGGGCAACCGGTTTGAAATCAGTGTGGTTGCCGGGAATCAGACGAAAGCTGATGAATATATAGATTGTGCGGTAGAAGAAATCAAACGCATAGAAAGTCTGCTTACTACGTTTAACCCGGATAGTCAAACCAATCAGATTAATGCTAAGGCTGGTATAAGTCCGGTTAAAGTAAATAAGGAAGTATTCCAACTTATTGAGCGCTCAATCAAAATATCTAACTTAACACAAGGCGCTTTTGATATCAGCTATGGTTCAATAGACAAAGGCTTGTGGAACTTTGATACCAGCATGAAGCAGTTGCCGGATGCGGAAATCGCAAAACAGGCGGTGAGTTTGATTGACTACAGAAATATTGAGCTTAATAGTGCTGATTCCACTGTATTGCTGAAACGTAAAGGAATGCGTATAGGCTTTGGCGGTATAGGTAAAGGCTATGCCGCTGATCGTGCAAAACAACTGTTGCAAGCCCACGGTGTACAAAGCGGGATTGTAAATGCCGCCGGCGACCTGATGACCTGGGGTACCCAACCTGATGGTAAGCCTTGGACCATTGCCATTGCCGACCCTAATAATAAGGTCCCCTATTTTTCTAAACTTAGTATTAGCGATACCGCTATTGCCACTTCGGGGAGCTACGAAAAGTTTGCCATTATTGACGGCAAGCGCTATTCACATACCATTGACCCTAAAACGGGCTTGCCGGTAAGTGGTATTAAGAGTGTAAGCGTAATTTGCCCCAATGCCGAACTGGCGGATGCTTTGGCTACTCCGGTTATGGTTATGGGTGTAAAAGTAGGCTTGCACCTGATTAATCAGCTCAGGGAGGCAGCCTGTGTAATTATCGATGATTTCGACCGGGTATTTACATCTGATAATATAAATCTTCACCCCTAACAAAACTAACTAATGAAATTGAAGAAAGTAATTGCGTACGGCATAGCTGTAATGACAAGCGGCCTGTTTAACTCGTGTGTAATGGTAAAACCTTACCAAAAAAATCGGCTGAACGACGCAGAAATGGAACTATCGGCACGGAAAGCACAAAAGTTTGAGCAAAATTTTCAACTATACCGTGAAGGTGCTTCGGGCGCCAATGGCGGAAAAAGCGGTGGTGGCTGCGGTTGTAATTAAGAATTGGCTTAATAATGAGAAAATTATATTTACACATTGCGCTGCTATATCTGGGTATCGTAACTGCCCATGCGCAGGTAGCCAAGCCTGAAATTGATCGCGACACTACCAAATCTTCTTACCAGTTAAAGAAACTGACGCTGGATGAGATCAACTTTGTATCCGGCTATTACCATCAGGAGGGCAATCACTCTGCAGTAACCGGAGGCATCGGTACCGAGAAGTTAACTGATTTTGCCAACACGTTTGATATTCAGCTATCAAACTTTAACAAGCGCGGACGGCATAATACTTATTTGTTTGAACTGGGCGTTGACCATTACACTTCTGCATCCTCTGATAAGATAGACCCGTCGACCATTTCATCGGCATCCGCACAAGACACCCGCATTTATCCATCTTTAAGCTGGGTGCAATCCAATGATAAAACCGGCAATGCCTTTGGTTTTACCGGCTCGTATTCTCATGAGTATGATTATCAGTCATTCGGTGGCGCTTTCAACTTAACACGCCTATCGAAGAATAAAAATACACAGTTTGATTTTAAGCTTCAGGCATTTTTAGATACCTGGAAAGTTATATTACCTATCGAATTGCGAACGGCCAGTACTAGTGCACCGGGGCAAAGAGGAGAAGATTATCCATCGGCGCCGCGTAATTCCTTTAGCGCAGGCTTCTCTCTCTCGCAGGTGATCACTACCCGCTTGCAGATGCTCATCACCGCAGAGCCGGCCTATCAGCATGGATTGTTGTCTACCCGCTACCAACGCGATTATTTTACTGACGGCTCTGAACGTGCGGAAAACCTGCCCAGTCAGCGCTATAAACTCCCCGTTTCGGTTCGCTTCAACTACTTTTTAGATGATCACTACATCATCCGTGCCTTCTATCGGTATTATATAGATAACTGGGGTGTACGAGCACACACCACCGAGGTGGAACTGCCAATTAAACTTACCTCGTTCACATCCCTTAGTCCGTTCTACCGCTATAACACGCAGGATGGTACGCGTTATTTTGCAGCCTATGGTCAGCATTCGCCAACAGATGCGTATTATACCAGTGATTATGATTTATCCTCCCTGCACAGCAACTTTGTGGGTATGGGTTTTCGGATCGTGCCACCTAAGGGCGTTTTCGGCTGGCAGCATTTGAATATGTTGGAAATCCGGTATGGGCACTACATTCGTTCCACCGACTTGCATTCAGATATAGTAACGCTAAACCTAAAATTTAAGTAGCCCACTAAGTAAACACCCCAATAAACAGGCCTGCAGCAACGAGTCATGAAGCTGACAGGCCATTTACTTTTGATTTTCAGAAACTACAATCATCGCAATTTCACTTTGCTTACATCAGATGCAGATGATTATGGTAACCAAACAGCTGCCCACAGCTACGCATGTGCTGGAC
>CAXTCH010000470.1:0-2770 GCA_964241945.1 uncultured Mucilaginibacter sp. | reverse complement strand
CCAGAATACTGTCCATACCATGATCCTGTTTTTCACTGTTGTACAGCGTAGCGCCCTTGGCATTAGTTACCGGATGCAGCATGCCCGACAGGTCAATTCTTCTGGCTTTCCAGCTGCTGATGTTATCTCTTACTTTCAGGAACTGGATGCGACCTACCATTTCATTGATGGTACGGAAGCCCAGCTCGGCCATAATTTCGCGCAGTTCCTCTGCCATAAAAGCAAACAGACTTACTACGTGCTCCGGTTTACCTGTAAACAGCTTGCGCAGTTCAGGGTCTTGCGTGGCTACCCCAACCGGGCAGGTATTCAGGTGGCATTTACGCATCATGATACAACCGCCGGCTACCAGTGCAGCAGTAGCTACCCCCCACTCTTCAGCACCCATCAGGGCAGCAATAGCGAGGTCACGGCCGGTTTTCATTTGTCCGTCGGCCTGCAATACCACGCGGCTGCGCAGTTTATTGCGTACCAGGGTTTGATGTGCCTCGCTTAAGCCCAGCTCCCACGGAATACCGGCATGTTTTACCGAACTGATTGGCGAAGCGCCGGTACCGCCGTCATAACCTGCAATCAGGATGACATCAGCGTGAGCTTTGGCCACACCGGCAGCAATAGTGCCTACCCCTGCTTTTGATACCAGTTTTACATTGATACGGGCGGCACGGTTGGCATTCTTTAAATCAAAAATTAATTGCGCCAAATCTTCAATAGAATAAATATCGTGGTGTGGCGGCGGCGATATCAAGCCCACACCAGGCGTTGAGTGACGGGTTCTGGCAATCCAGTCATCCACTTTATGGCCAGGCAGTTGCCCGCCCTCTCCGGGCTTGGCACCCTGCGCCATTTTAATTTGCAGTTCATCAGCATTGGTAAGATAGTTGGCGGTAACCCCGAACCGGGCTGAAGCAATCTGCTTGATAGCCGAACGCATAGAATCGCCGTTAGCCATCCGTTCAAAACGCATCGGGTCTTCTCCCCCTTCACCGGTATTACTTTTACCACCAATCCGGTTCATTGCAATGGCCAGCAAGCTGTGCGCCTCGTGCGATATGGAACCGAACGACATTGCGCCGGTGGCGAAACGCTTAAATATGCTTTCTACCGGTTCTACTTCATCTATAGATACCGATTCACGGTGATGTGCAAAATCAAGCAGGCCACGTATGGTGTAATGTTTTTGTGTTTGCTCATTTACCAGCGCCGCATATTTTTTATAAACTTCATAATTATTGGTGCGGGTGGCCAGCTGCAGCAGATGAATGGTCTCCGGATTAAACAAATGTGCTTCACCGCGACGCTTCCACTGATAGATGCCGCCTTCCGGCAATAACTTAGCTTGCTCCTTCGAGTTGGTGAATCCCATACGGTGTTTCAGCAGGGCTTCGCGGGCCAGTTCATCCAAACCTAAGCCACCAATGCGGCTTACCGCGCCGGCAAAATGCCGGTCCACCACTTCTTTATTGATGCCCAATATTTCAAACACCTGCGAACCATGATACGATTGCAGGGTGGATATGCCCATTTTAGAGAAAATTTTGAGCAAGCCATCACATACGGCCTTTACATAATTTTTCTCAAGCTTTTTAAGATCGTATTCTGTTTTTATATCAC
This sequence comes from uncultured Mucilaginibacter sp., assembly GCA_964241945.1. Lineage (GTDB taxonomy): Bacteria > Bacteroidota > Bacteroidia > Sphingobacteriales > Sphingobacteriaceae > Mucilaginibacter. Next base: position 1,156 of record CAXTCH010000470.1, on the reverse strand, counting down.
CGCTGGTTTTGGCGGTGTCAATAGTAGACAAGGCCAGATAAGGGTTAACAGCGCTTGCACCGAAAGCAAGTAGACAAGCAAAGTGGTGTACTTCCCAAACATCACCCGCTTCGGCCACCAAACCCACCGAACCGCGGCACCCTTTTTTAATTAAATGGTGATGCACAGCCGACACCGCTAACAAGGATGGTATAGGCGCATGTTCTGAATCAATAGAACGATCGGATAAAATCAATACTTCAAATCCATCATCCACGGCATCTTCCGCATAGCGGCACAAACGCTCCAGGCCCTTTTCCAAAGAACCGGGTTGACCATCGGCTTTAAAATACGTGTATAAAGTTTTGGCATGAAACAAGCCGGTATCAATACTGCGCAGTTTTTCCAACTGGTGGTTACGCAATATCGGGTGCTTCAGCATTACGCTGTGGCAATGCATTTTATCTTCGTCCAGCAGGTTGCCATTGTTACCGATAAAGGTCGCCAGGCTCATAATCAGGCGTTCGCGTATCGGGTCGATAGGCGGATTGGTTACCTGAGCAAAAAACTGTTTAAAATAGCTGGAAATATGCTGAGGTTTATCGGACAATATCGCCAGCGGCACATCAGTACCCATCGAGCCGATAGGTTCTTTACCATCCAGCGCCATAGGCTTAATAATGGCATCGATATCCTCGCGGGTATAGCCGAATACTTCCTGATATTTAAATACGGCTTCCGGTGATAAACTGGAGAAAGCCAAACGCGGCTCCGCCAGATCGCTCAACCGGATTTTATAATTTTCCAGCCATTGGCCGTAGGGCTGCTGGGAAGTTACTTGCTTTTTAATTTCTTCGTCAGAAATGATTTGCCCTTTAACGGTATCAATCAATAGCATTTTACCGGGCTGTAAACGCCCTTTGCGCAAAATGGATTTAGGAGCTAACGTCAACACCCCGGCCTCGGAAGCTGCAATGACGCGACCATCATTGGTAATTACATAACGCAATGGGCGCAGGCCGTTGCGATCGAGCAAAGCGCCAATCAGGCGGCCGTCGGTAAAGGTAATAGCGGCAGGGCCATCCCAGGGCTCCATTAAAGTAGCGTGATATTCATAGAATGCCTTTTTTACCGGGTCCATATGCTCGTTACCGTCCCAGGCCTCGGGTACCAGCAT
>CAXTCH010000469.1:0-2771 GCA_964241945.1 uncultured Mucilaginibacter sp. | reverse complement strand
TTGCAGCCCTTTCCAGTTGATGCAGTAGATTACGGCTTTCCACTGTGTGCCTTCTTTATTGAGGCGGATGGAATTCCCCATAAAGGTAGGTCCGCTTCCGTTGTAAGCCAAGCCTGTAGGGTGGTTAATCACATCCTGCCCGTTTTGCGTCAGCTTCATTTCTTTATGCTGATACACCAGGCTGTCGTTTATCCATTTAAACTCACGGATTATGCCCACCTCCCGGTCACCATATAAGAAGATGCGGCCCTTTTGGTAGGATGCCCCCTGGCAGGCGCCTAAAGAGTCGACCGTAGTTTCACGATTTAAACCCATGCTTACCTGGGCAGTAGCGGTAAATGCAATACAAGCAGTTGCAGCAACAACGTTCAGCAACACAACTATTTTTTTCATGGCTGAAATGATGACAAAGTGAAATTATTGATTATGGGTCGAGCGGCTCATAAGGATTGATCTGGAAAGCATCCATTACCGGATAAAACTCCACCTCGGTGTCTGATAAAGACTGCCCCAGTTTATAAGGTACATATTTCAATTCCCGCATGCAGCGCTCATCCATTTTCATAATCGCATCGTGCTGCGATTTATCGGTAATTACCAGCGCAGGTTTGCCGGCCGGAATATGATAGCGGTACATCAATCGTACCCCATTGCGCATGTTAGTAGTGGTATGCCTAGCATGCGGCTCTACAATTACTGCGTTCTCGGGTATGTTCAGTACACGTACCATATACTTTTTCATCTCCTCGGCTTCACAATATGGCGTTTTGTAGGGATGAACCTTCCCTCCTGACACCATAATAAAAGGCACCTGCCCCTCCTGAAAATATTGGGCAGCCAGCCGGCAGCGCAGCATACCTTCAGCACTCAGGGGCGTGGTCAAATTTTCAGGGCCGGCACCGGGCACCAACAGTAAGGTATACTTATACTTGCTCCATTGCACATGGGGCACGCGCTCGGCTGCTGCCTTATTCACGGTGGTAATCATCGGCTCGTAATTGGCTGGGTCCTGCCGCTCGTTGAGCTGCAGGAAAAGCAAAGCTGCTTGTAGTGATGGCTGGAAAAACAAGCGGTCTTTTTTTACATCACCTGCCAGTACCACGGCAGCATCATATACAAAGTTTTTATACCGCTTCTGTTTAGTATTAAAACTGATAGAATCAATTAACGGGTAATTAGGCTTTTTACCACCTGCATAAACCTCTATAATATAATTTATACCTGCGGCGTCTTGCTCCCAAGCCTTTACCAGCAACTCGGCCGGACCTACATTTTTATATAAATTATAAGCTGCTGAAGGTATTAACTGCTTGTTGACTAACCGGCCTAATGCATTGCCCGGCTGATACAGCCGCATAAGGCGGTTGCTCACCTTCTTAATTTCCGCATCACTCATTTCCATGCTATGGATATAGCAGCCTGCATCATTACAATTGTTTACTGCGGCGTTAATGCTGTCAATATGGCTTTGCGTCAGTTTACTTAACTCTGCATCGGCAGAGAGCAGCTGGCTTACGGCCTTGTCTTGCTCAATCAAGCTGAGCAGTTTATAATTTTTTACCTCAATCCACGCGGCTGTATTTTGCAACAAATGTGATATAGGCTGCGCAGAGCTAGTTCTTATAAAGAAACAGATGATCAGCGCGGGCAAAAAGTTTTTCATGAGCACCGTAACAACTTAGTTCACAAAAAAGGCAGATAAATGTAAACTAAAGGTTAACATCAGATTATTAAAAGTGCATATATGACTATTTCACTGAAGGAGGCACAAAGCACCCTTTTTAACAAGTCAGTATATAAGTGTCTGTTTCACTTCTCGTTTTAACTCTCTGGCTGCCGTAAGCGGCCCGGTATGTTAAGCGGATACTGCTTTTCTAAAAATCTGTTACCTGTTATTGATTGCCGGATATAGTATCACGGTTTCAGATACAGCAAACAAATCGCTGATCCAAGCCCCCCGGGCAGACAGACTTTAATCATTCCTCAGATGCTGCCGAGCATGCGTTATCGTTCAGTAACGGTATAGTGGCTGTTTGGAGAATACAGTGGCCTTGACCACTTGATTCAGTGCTACTTTGAACATGGGTTGGTGTAATATGAAAGCCGACTGAGTTATTCATGCACAATGAGTTGGGATGGTCACAGCGCAGTGAAATCATTGATCTCTGTTTAGTGGATTTGGGTGGTCAAGACCTCCATATTTTCCACTTTGAATGCTGCTAGCTGTCACCTTCGGCCCGGGCTATACGCTATGGCTATTATGAAGGTTGCCGCTGCTATCCCTGCCGGTTTCTATAACGCATTTAAATGTAGGGGTTATTTGATTTTCTCAAATAAACCGGGCAAAAGGACGCCTAGAGTATTGCCGACTGGCACAAGGATCATGTCACCCAAGTGCTTGACGCGTTAAGACACAAGCAGACGGCAACAGTTTAATCCAGTAAACTTTAACGCCTCGGGAAGGTTAGCGGAAATACGATTACAACCCTGCTTTTCAGGCTTGCTGGTTACTGTGCGAACTGGTAGCGGTAAAGCCCAAGGCCTTCCGCTGGTATCCCATAACTGGTAAACGTTGATATATTTAACCAAATACGATCCATTTACTGAATACGCTTAATTGTCGGTATGATTCCGTGTATTTGTTTTACAAATGTTTTACAAAAAATTGGGAGGCATTTGCAAATAGCTCTCAATCAATAATATATAGGAGTTTGCTAAAGGACTGAAAATCCTTGTGTCGCTGGTTCGATTCCAGCTGATACCACCAAGAT
>CAXTCH010000468.1:0-2772 GCA_964241945.1 uncultured Mucilaginibacter sp. | reverse complement strand
GCCGTTATGGCAAAGGAAAGCACATTGCCCAAATGCAGAAAGCCGCTGGGCGTCGGCGCAATACGGGTCAGCACAGGGGGTAAAAATAATTGGTTGATTAATGAGTTAATATTCAAAAGTAAAAATTCAAAACAGGACAGAGGGCTTTGTTGACATAATTATTCAATCGCCTAAAGCTTTGGTTTTGACTTTTGAATTTTGAATTTTGACTTAAGTATCCACCGATCAAACATTCTCACACCCTCTAATTTAGAACATATCCAAATAAGAATTGTACAAACCTGTAAGGGCATTTAGCTGTTAAATTTCGTACATTCGCCGCGTTGGCACCTGTTGTGTTCAACCGTCCCCGAACGTTTACTTTTTTACCTAAAAATCAATACGATGGCTTTTGATTTAGATATGATTAAAAAGGTTTACGATCGCTATACCAGCCGCATTGAGGCTGCCCGTACAGCAACCGGTAAATCTTTAACCTTAACTGAAAAAATTTTATACGCCCACTTGTCTGAAGGTGATGCCAAACAGGCCTTTCAGCGCGGCGTTGACTATGTAGATTTTGCGCCCGACCGCGTGGCCATGCAGGATGCCACCGCACAGATGGCCTTGCTGCAGTTTATGCAAGCCGGCCGGCCTAAAGTTGCAGTACCTTCTACCGTACACTGCGACCACCTGATTCAGGCTAAAATAGGCGCCACCGAGGATTTGCACACTGCAATTGATATTAATAAAGAGGTTTACAACTTCCTTTCTTCTGTTTCTGATAAATACGGCATCGGTTTCTGGAAACCGGGTGCAGGCATTATTCACCAGGTAGTACTGGAAAACTACGCATTCCCCGGCGGTATGATGATCGGTACCGACTCGCATACGCCAAATGCCGGCGGTTTGGGCATGATTGCCATCGGCGTAGGTGGCGCTGATGCCTGCGACGTAATGGCCGGCCTGCCCTGGGAGCTTAAATTCCCTAAACTGATTGGTGTTCACCTGACCGGTAAACTGTCGGGCTGGACTTCAGCCAAAGACGTAATTTTGAAAGTAGCGGGTGTATTAACTGTAAAAGGTGGTACCGGCGCTATTGTTGAATATTTTGGCGAAGGCGCCCGTTCACTTTCGGCTACCGGTAAAGGCACCATCTGTAACATGGGTGCCGAAATTGGCGCTACCACTTCTATTTTCGGTTATGATGAAAAATCAGAAGCTTACCTGCGTGGTACCCAACGTGAGGATATTGCTGACTTGGCTAACGCTATTAAACACCATTTAACCGGTGACGATGAAGTGTATGCCAATCCTGAGCAATATTTTGACCAGGTAATTGAAATTAACCTGAATGAACTGGAACCGCATGTAAACGGTCCGTTCACTCCGGATTTGGCCTGGCCGATCTCTAAATTTGCAACCGCGGTAAAAGAAAATGGCTGGCCGGAAGCTTTGGAAGTAGGGCTGATCGGCTCCTGCACCAATTCCTCTTACGAAGATATTACCCGTGCGGCTTCTATAGCCAAACAGGCGATTGACAAACACTTAAAAGCCAAGGCTGAGTATACCATTACCCCAGGCTCGGAGCAGGTGCGCTATACGGTTGACCGTGACGGCTACCTGAATACGTTTGCCGAAATGGGCGGCGTGGTGCTGGCCAATGCCTGCGGACCGTGCATTGGCCAGTGGAGCCGCCATACCAGCGACCCTACCCGCAAAAACTCGATCATCACCTCGTTTAATCGTAACTTTGCCAAACGTAACGACGGCAACCCCAATACCCACGCTTTCGTGGCTTCGCCCGAAATTGTAACGGCGTTTGCCATTGCCGGCGATTTAACCTTTAACCCGCTTACCGACACGCTGACCAATGATAACGGCGAACAGGTAAAGCTGGACGAACCTATGGGTATTGAGTTACCGGTAAAAGGTTTTGCGGTAGATGATGCCGGTTACCAGGCACCCGCCGAAGACGGCAGCCACGTAATGGTACAGGTAGACCCTAATTCCTCACGCCTGCAGCTGTTAGATCCGTTCCCGGCTTGGGAAGGTACCGATATCAAAGGTTTGCGCCTGCTGATTAAAGCTAAGGGTAAATGTACTACCGACCATATTTCGATGGCCGGCCCGTGGCTGAAATTCCGTGGTCACCTGGATAACATTTCCAACAACATGTTAATCGGTGCGATCAACTACTTTAATAATAATTCGGATAGCGTAAAAAATGAACTGACCGGCGAATACGGCCCGGTTCCGGCTACCCAGCGCGACTACAAAGCGCATGGTATCGGCACCGTGGTAGTAGGCGACGAAAACTATGGCGAAGGCTCCTCACGTGAGCACGCAGCTATGGAGCCGCGCCACCTGGGCGTTCGTGCCATCCTGGTAAAATCATTTGCCCGTATCCACGAAACCAACCTAAAAAAACAGGGTATGCTGGCCATCACCTTTGACAATGTGGCCGACTATGATAAAGTGCAGGAAGATGACACCATCGATATTGACGGCCTGACTGAGTTTGCCCCAGGCCAGCAGTTAACCGTGGTATTGCACCATGCAGACGGCAGCCAGGATTCATTCCCGGTAAACCATACCTACAATGCTCAGCAGATTGAATGGTTCAAGGCCGGTGGCGCATTGAACATCATCCGCAGACAAATGGTGAAATAAGCTAGAAGGACTATTTAAATAAAAAAAGCCTCTCCGGTTCGGAGAGGCTTTTTTTTATTTATTATATTAGAGTATGTATAACCCTTTTTTTATCCTGCTTTTATTATTTTTTATTCCCTT
>CAXTCH010000467.1:0-2779 GCA_964241945.1 uncultured Mucilaginibacter sp. | reverse complement strand
GATACTGCACTTCAAACCACCCTTTTACTAAATACCTGGTATGTTGCAGATTTTGTAGTCAGCATGGATACAGTGGCTATACTCATCAACGGCAGCAAGGCCGGGGTAAGTGCTTTGGCCAACAATACACTCACAAAGCTAAGCGGAAGCCAACTGTTTATCGGCACAGGCATTGATGGTGTGCAGTATCATTTTTCGGGTAAAATTGCCGGGCTTCAGCTTTATTATGAGTTACCCGATGACTTGGCCGCCAAAGTGCAGCCCTTGAAAACGCAGCCCGACTGGTTTATCAGCCATAAATTTCAAAATCTGCTGCCCGTTATTAATTTAGGAAGCAGTGTGAGCGGTTTGCAGCCGTTAAGCGATATTTTAAGTTACGAACAAAGGTTCCGGAACGGCCGGATACACTTTTGCGACCGGCTGGGTGTAGCTTTTGAAATGCACGGTTTAATTGAGCAATACTATAATCAACTAAGTGATGCCGACCATGTGGAACTGGGCTTTCTGACCAGCGACGAGATGGACTGGGCTGGTGGAAAAGGGCGAAAAAATCAGTTCAAGAATGGGGCTATATACTGGTCAAATACCACAGGCGCTATCAAAGTTACCGGTCAGTTATACTTGGATTACGAGGAGATGGGTGCGCAGGCTATTCTGGGGTTGCCTAAGGCAGCCGCAGTGAAAATTAACCAGGGAACAGTGCAGGTTTTTGAGGGCGGCAGAATGTACCTGCGCGATGGAGCCGGCAAAAGCTTTGAAGTAAATGGCGCCATCTTAGACAGATACCTGGCTATTGGCGGCCCGGATAAAATAGGGTTTCCGGTGTCTAATGAGTTAGATGTGGTCAAAGACTCAGCTGCTATCGGAAAGGTAAGTCACTTTAATTATGGCTCAATTTACTGGAGTGTACAAACAGGAGCTTACGAACTTTATGCCGGAGCAATGCGTGATAAATACGACGAATATGCCGGCCCGGCAGGTGTGCTGGGCTTCCCAACTTCGGGGACCACAGCAGTTCCTCAGCTGCTGAACGAGTTTTATAATACTTTTCAACACGGTACCATTGTATGGTATAGCGGCGAGGCAAGTGCCATTGCCTGCCTCCCTTTCCAGGTGTGGTTAGAGCGGATAGATACCCAAGAAAGCGAAGGCACCTTAATGGACCAAAACGACCTTTCGGCAGATGTTTATCTGGAAGGGCTGCCCGGAGGAAATTTTCATATCCGTTATCCGGAGTCGGGAGACTATGACAATCAAAACATTGTTGACATAAAGCGCATGCTTGCCCCGCAGATTATCCCAAACAATCCGGCGTTAAGCGTTGATTTCAGGGTGGATGTATGGGATATCGATCCGGGACCTAATGATTTGATCGGCAATTACAAGCATACGCTTAACATTGTAAACGCCTGGGGCCTGCATCAAAACGGTGGCGTTTTTGACGAAAGCACTTATAAAATTAAGCACATCAACTGGTCAGTGCAACCTTATGTAGATGCCAAAAAATTAACTTTAGCTCAAAAGTGGTGGGCAGTACAGAATGTTGGATTTGATTCTATCAGCTACGATCAGTATGCGTCGGCCTTTAGTAATGTAGACAGCGATCCGGAAAAATATGATGTTACCGATTGGCTCGATAAAGCCTTTTATGAGCTGGTGGTTAAGGAGCTGGCCAAGAATGGGGTTTGTGCCGGTATGTGCATTGAAGCAGTGGAAGCGGTTAAGAAAACAAGCCTGCTTTCTATGCCCATTAACCGGTTTACAGATATGGCAATTTGTCGCAACGAATTTATTATCAAGCACCAGCACCAGGTTGGAGCGCCTGCGGTATGGTGGTTTGTCGGACAATTTCTGTCGGGCAATACCCATGACCCAAAAACAGTGTTTGATGAGACGAACAAGGCTTTCTTATTAGGACAAAACCCGGTTCTGTGTATTGCTCAGAATTATGATTTTTCCGGTTCTCCGCATGTCTTGTTTCCTTATCAGTGGGATAAATCGGGCAGTGTATGGCGGATATCTATATTCGACCCGAATTTCCCTTCAAACGGCGGCGATCCGAGACGCTATGTTGAAATCGACCCCAACAGCAACTCCTTTACTTATACCAGCGCCAACAATGCGCTGTATAAGGGTACAGCCTGGAGCGGCGGACGATTGTATTACTTGCCCTGGATAGTGGTATGCGGCCGGCCAAGAACACCTATCTGGGATGCCATTCTGTTACTCTTAGCCGGCACCGTTGTAATTTTGGGTGATGCAGCACAAACCGAATCCCTTACCGATGCCACCGGAACCAACCTGGATTACTTTGATCCGCAGGTTACCGGACTATTGCAAGCTAACCAACCGATTGGAAATCGTATGTTTTCCTATAACGGACTGGCAGGCGGAGGCGGCCCTGTAAGCTCATCCCTATACCTGCGCAAAGGATTAGATCCGGAGGTAAAGCAGCTGTTTAAAAAGAACAATACCGATATAGTTAACTCCGACTTTGTACACAAAGTGAGAGGCACAAATGCAGGAACATTTACTTATGTAGTAAAAAGTTTGCTTACTGAATTTTGCATCACCACCTCCATTGATCAGCAGGAGCCCATGGACCTTAAAGTATCCAGCTTGCAGTCTTCTCAAAACTCCATTGTGCTCAACGCTGCAAACAGCAAGACGGTTAAAATTGAAGTGGTAAATAAATTGGGTACCGGTCATGATTATATTAAAACTACCGTTGAGCAATTGCCGTTAGCAGCCGGGCAGCCCATCATGCTCAGTCTTCGCC
>CAXTCH010000466.1:0-2780 GCA_964241945.1 uncultured Mucilaginibacter sp. | reverse complement strand
GTACAAGCGTGGTCCATTTACGGGCGATAAACTCGAGCCAGTAAAAAAGAGTACGGGGCCTGCCGATAAACGACAGATAAGAGAAAGCATGTGGTGTATAAATTACTTTAATACCCGTGCGCCTTGCCGCCAATCGTCCCAAAAAACCTCCTTTGGCACTATGTGCATGAATTAAATTAGGCTTTTCTTTTTTCAGTACTTTAACAATTTGCGAAAGGTGCCGGGTGTTTTTCAAAGGGTTATTTCCCCTTTCCAGGTTGATCCGGTAATAAGGAATATTTTTGTGTGCGCAAAAAGCTTCAAAGTGCTCATCAGCCGGCGCGATAATAACAAATTCAAAAGCTTCCGGATCAATATAGTCCAGCACATGGGCTACATAGGTTTTTACGCCGCCGGTAGCCTGGGTAATATGCACAATCTTTATTTTAGCCACTGTACTTTACCATTAAATTATATAACTGCATGGCGCTCTTTTCCCAATTGTACTTTGCGGCCTGCTCATAGCCCTTTACTTTTAAAGCGGCCAGCCGGTTATCATCGTTAATCAGCGTATGTATAGCGCCGGCAATGCTGTCATCATCGGCCGGGTTAAAATAAACGCAGGCATCCTCCAGTACTTCAGGTATGGACGAAGTGTTCGACGCAGCCACCGGGCAGCCCATAATCATGGCCTCCAGCGGCGGAATGCCAAAGCCTTCATAAAACGAAGGGAAAACAAATAAAGACGCGTTTTGATATAAATATTTTAATTCGGCATTGGATACATAACCTAAATAGGTAACCACCGAACCGGTTGAAGACGCCTGCTTAAGCGCACCTATCACCCCGCCGGCAATAAGCATATGGTATTGAGAAAAATCTATTTTGCTCACCGCCCGGCTCAACCCCTGAAAGTTTTTGTTGGCGCCTAAACTGCTTACCGCCAGGCAATAGGGCTTTAATGCTTCAATTTTCTTCACAAAATTAGCATCGGGGTCTTCAAAGCGCAATACATGATCGGCGGCGTTGTAAATCACTGAAGTCTTCTCCGCCTTAAACCCGCTATATTTTACCAGTTCCGACTTTGAAAAATTTGACACCGTGATCATGTGCCTTGATATTCTGGCAAGGTAGGGTATGGCAAATTTGTACCAGGTACGAAAACCAAACGAAAAATACCCGGGATTAACTACAAATGAGGCATCGTGCACAATAACCATTTGCTTAAATTTAAATAAGGATGATATGGTGCACATGCTTACCAGCAAACTACCGGCTGTGAGCAGCGGCAGCTCCAATTGCTCCCAGATATTGCCTTTAAAAACACCTTTTTGAAGCAGTTTTATATGTTTTAACTCGATGGGATTGGTAATGGTACCTGAGTAGATTAAGATAAAATCATAATCATGGGTGTTGATGCGGCCCTGGCCGATTAAACTGTCCAGTGCCATAATCATTTCATAAGCGGTACGCTGAACTCCTGTAAGCGGTCTGGTTAAAAAGCGGCCGTTCAGGAATATTTTTTTCTTCATCTTCTTCTATGCAATGCTGCTACGGCAGCTTCTGAAATATATAAAGAGCTTACCTCCACTTAATACGATACAAGTAGAAAAAGCTTACCACTACCGGGGGTATGTTGAACATGCTTAGCTGCGTAAAGTTTACTACCACACTCCACAAAGCGCCTAAAGCAATGACTACCACAGCCCGTATAATGAGCGATTGGTGAATTTCGAACAGGTTTTTACTTATCCGTATGGCTACACCGTAAATTAAGCCGGTAAGCAGGCAATACATAATTACTCCGATCCACTGAAAAGCAACATAGCCCCATAACGGAAGCGGCAGGCGCAACCCTCCGGAGCCAATATCATTGATCTCCTTATCGGGGTTAACCATTTTCAAGGTATATACGGCCGGATTCCATTCATAGTGACCGGGGATAAGGCCGCCATATATGGTACGGCCATAAGTCCATACGGGGTTGTTATCAAAAAAGCTCATGAAATCCAGGTGGTCGGGCACATCGGGCGTACCGGCGGTGATGATTTCCCAAAAATTTTGGTCGCCGGTAAACTGCCGTACTCCCACAAAATAATAGAAATAGGAGCTGGCAATAAAAATACCGGTTACCAGCACCATCATTACCGCAAACTGCCAGCGGCCTTTAACCGACATGATAATGGTAAAGGCAAGCACTACCCCCATAAAAGCCCCGCTTCGCTGCAGGGAGATCGCCATCAGTATGAGGCCTGCCAGGATGAGAAACAGAAATACTTTGTTCCGGTTTCTATACCAGATGATACAGGCAATAGGAATGATAGACGACATAATGAAAAACGAAGCACGGTATAAAACCGCCACCCGCCGGTAAGGAGCCTGGTATGCCCCGCGGAACAGTTTGGCAGAGATGGGATCCTCCGCAAACATCGGGATATAGCCCATTACCATGTAGCTTACAATGAGGCCTATAACCGACATCCACATCAGTGTTCGGGTAAGGTTGGTTACCCGCTGCTCGTAAGCGGCCGTTTCCATTACATCGAAGGAAAATTGTGTTCTGATTTTACTGGTGAGGAAAAACCCGGCCAACATACCAAACAGGTAGGTAAGCATTCCCACCGTCAGGATTTTTACATATAAGTCAACAATCTCGGGGGGGTATTTATTCTGGATTGATAAAATGGCTACGGGAACAATAATGGTTACAAAAGCACCACCTACGGCCATATGCTGACTCACATTATAGCGGCTTGGCCATACTAGGTAGCTGCCTAGGCTAAAAATTAAAAGCGATATAC
>CAXTCH010000465.1:0-2785 GCA_964241945.1 uncultured Mucilaginibacter sp. | reverse complement strand
GCGCCCGGCAAGATGGAATTAATGCGAACATTCTTTACGCCCAATTCTTTTGATAAGGCAATAGTAAAGGCATCTAAAGCTGCTTTGGTGGAAGAGTACAAGGAAGCTCCAGGAAGCGGGTACTTGCTCGCACCTGAACTAATGTTGATGATATTTCCGCCTTTACCGTCAAACTGTTTCAATGCTGCCTGTATAGTTAGTATCGGGCCTAATACATTCACGCTAAAACTTTGGTTAAACGCTTCTACCGAAATTTGTTCAATTGGCGCATAGCCTTGAGCAACCGCATTGTTTACTAAAACATCCAATGCGCCGAAAGCTTTACTTGTTTCTTCAAACAGCCGGTTTACGTCGGCTTCATTTGATACATCAGCCTGTACAGCGATGGCCGTGCCGCCATTGTCGGTAATTTCCTTAACTACTTTATCTGCACCCTCTTTACTCGAAGCATAATTTACTACTACCTTTGCGCCGGCTGCAGCAAAATGCCTGGCAATAGCTGCGCCTATTCCTTTTGATGCGCCGGTAACAACCGCCACTTTGTTTTCCAATTTATTCATTGTTACTTAATTACTGATTTTATTATTTAAGATTTGAAACTAACCAGGTCCTGGAAGATCAGTTGACCCCAAGTATTTCCATGCGCTTGTACCAGCAGCCCACCTTCAGCAAGCCTGCCCAATTTGACTGCCGCGAAACCCAGTTCTGTAGCAAGTGCTGCGATCTCCGCAGTTGCGCTGTCATCATCACTTGCCAGGAAAACAACCCTTTTACCACCATTTACCGCCGGATCTTGTTCCAGTATAGCAGCGCCTAAATGGTTGAAGCCTTTAACGAGTTTGCCCCCGGTGAAGGACTTCGCTACAAATACGGCAGATGGTAATCCTTCCAGTTTTTCAGGAGCTACACCGTAGGCATTGGTAACATCAACGATGATCTTTCCTTGCCAGTCTACCTGAGCCTTTGCCACATCCGGGTGCGATTCAAAACGCACCGCCAAAAAGATGATATCCGCCTTGATGGCATCTGCCAGGGTTACAGGATTGATTTCAGTTCCGATTGCGGCCGCCTCGGCTGCAAAACTTTCCGGGTCACGTGCAGTGGCAACGGATACTTGGATGCCTTTACGGGCAAACGCCTTAGCCAGGGCTTTGCCAATCTTGCCAAAACCTATAATTGCGTAGCTTTTTGCTACATTGTTTGATGAATTATTCATTTTAGAATTTTTAATTATTTTGATAAATAGGTCATGCCACCGTCCACCAGAAGTTCGGCCCCCAACATAAACGCAGAATCGTCAGAGGCCAGGAAAACCGCTGTTTTACCAATGTCAGCTGGTTGCCCGATCCTGCCAATCGGCATTTGATCAGCAAAGTGTTTTTTTACCGCATCCATTTGTTCGGCGGGAACAAATTTGTCAAATGCGGGTGTATCTGTCGTGCCTGGTGTGATCACATTAGCCCGGATCTTTCTATCCAGGAGGTCGCTTGAAAACCCTTTAGCTAAATAGATCACTGCCGCTTTTGCAGCCCCATACAACGTAAAGTTCGCGTAGGCCCTATGCGCCGCATTAGACCCGATCAGGATAATAGAGCCGCCATCGTTCATATAGGGTAGCGCTTTTTGAACGGTGAAGTACACGCTTTTCAGGTTGAGGTCAATGGCCTGATCGAACGCTGCTTCATCAAAAGTCGCCACAGTGCCTACTGCGCCCGCACCTGCATTAGCTACGATCACATCTATTTTTCCAAATTTGTCGGCTGTGTCTTTAAATACCCTTTCCAGGTCGGCCAGTTTGGTCACATCCGCGTTGATAGCAATAAAATTATCTCCCAGTTTTGCTATTGCGCTATCCAACGTTTCCTGATTTCTGCCGACAACAACTCCCTTCACACCCTCATTCTTAAATTCGAGGGCAATGCCCAATCCGATACCGCTATTACCGCCTGTAATTACAGCCACTTTATTTGTTAATCTGCTCATTTTCATTAATATCTTATTTGTTTCACAAAGTTACCATCATTAGTTTATATTTGTAACCAATATGGTGCTTTCTGGTTACGGCCAGGTAACTACAAAATTTAATAATATGAGAGACGAGAGATTCTGTGCTTCAAATTGCCCCTTCACGAGAGCTATAGGCACTATTGGTAATAAATGGAAACCGATCATCATTAATGTAATAGGCACCCGTACCGTTCGTTTTGGTCAGCTGGATTCTATTATACCACTCATTTCAAGGAAAGTATTGACCGAACAACTGAAAGAGCTGGAAGAAGATGGACTATTGGAAAGACTGGCCTATAAGGAACTACCGCCCAGGGTGGAATATAAATTGTCTGAAAAAGGCTTAGCTTTTTTGCCAATTTTGGAAAGTATAAAAGAATGGAATTGCAAATATGAGGTAGCCTTGACACCCAAAGAGACTGACAGAATAACTTATGCCCAATAATATAAAGTGGAATCGGGAATGAAATTTTAAGCCTTTTTATTCAAATGGTAATTATAAAGGCACGATAATGAAAAAGCTACTGTTTAATTTTAGCGAAAACCGTATGAAAATACATGGGGCAGATATCCAATACTGAATTGAATCGTTATGGCAACCTAAAATTGTGTGTGAGCACCGCACTACTCTTCTATCGGCACGGTAAGTAGAAGTGTAGTGCTCGCACAAGACTAAAGGCTTAAAACTGAGACACCACCTAAAAATAAATTAAACCATAATTCATAGGCTTATTACTATATTCGCTTGCTAAGCAGTTTCCTGCTGTTATAAACCTTT
>CAXTCH010000464.1:0-2789 GCA_964241945.1 uncultured Mucilaginibacter sp. | reverse complement strand
TTTCGCTGCTGGTACAGCCCTCCCCATCTACATTAAGCTTACTTATACACCAAGTCACATACATGCTTCAGGCTACCAGCAATACCACAATGCCTGCGCCGGCTATGGTGGTTACCCGGCGTGCATTCCATTTCTTTTTTTCTATTACCCTGTCCACGAATTAATTTTATATGGTTTTGGCATAACCTTATACAATTACATGCCAAGCTACAACTTATTGATTATCAGTTATTTATTTACGAATATATTTTACTTACCGTACGCTTACAGCACAAAAAGTGTCCGGTTGTGATACAGCGGCTTATTTGACGAAAGTGTAAACAGTTGTTTATAAGCAGGTTATAGCAAATGGCTGCAATTTTGACTATTTTACAGCAAATTTTACGCATGATAGTGAAACGTTTACCCGGTAACTGCATCCTATAGCTAAAAGCAAACCTTTAATCCTTTCAACCATACCGCAACCGATGTTACTTAAAAAGGCAACCATACTGATAGTAGATGACGACCCCGATGTGCTTACCGCGGTACGCCTGCTGCTTAAAACAGAAGTGAGCGAAGTAATTACCGAAAAGAACCCCGAAAACCTGCATGCCCTGCTACAGCGCCGCCCGGTAGATTTGCTGTTGCTGGATATGAATTTTAACAGCTCCATTAATACCGGTAACGAAGGGTTGTACTGGCTGCGTAAAGCCAGGGAATGGAAACCGGCCCTGGATGTGATAATGATTACCGCTTACGGCGACATTGATCTGGCAGTAAAGGCACTTAAAGAAGGCGCTGCCGACTTTATTGTAAAGCCCTGGCACAACACCCGCCTGCTGACCACCATCCGCGAGCGGATTGAAAAATCGGCGCCTGCCAAGCCGAAGATGGCGGTGAAAACCAGCGCGGTGCCTACCTCGCTGCTGGGCGAATCGCCGGTGATGCAGGATATTTTTCATAAGGTGGATAAGATTGCCCCCACCGATGCCAATATTTTGCTGCTGGGTGAAAACGGCACCGGCAAGGATTTGATGGCCCGGCTGATACACGACCGCTCCATGCGCGCCAACCAGCCTTTTATTAAGGTAGATGTAGGCGCGCTGACCGATACCTTATTTGAAAGCGAGCTCTTCGGCCATAAAAAGGGCGCGTTTACGGATGCGCGCGAAGATCGTACCGGCCGCTTTGAAGAGGCGCAGGGCGGTACGCTGTTTCTGGACGAAATTGGTAACATTAGTTTACAGCAACAGGCCAAGGTGCTGAGCGGGTTGCAAAACCGGCACGGAACCCGCCTGGGGATGAATAGGCCCGTCGACATCAACATCCGGCTGATATGCGCCACCAACGTACCGCTGTTTGAACTGGCCAATGAAAATCATTTCCGGAAAGATTTAATTTACCGTATTAACACGGTCGAAGTCAACCTGCCGCCGCTGCACCGGCGAGGTGACGATGTGATATTGCTGGCCATGCACTTTGCCCGTCAGTATGCCACCAAATACCTGAAACCGCCGGTAAGTTTTGAGCAGCAGGCGCTCAATAAGTTAAAGCAGTACCCCTTCCCCGGCAATGTGCGCGAACTGCAGTATACTATTGAGCGCGCCGTAATTATGGCGGATGGCCCGGTTATTAAAGCTGACGAACTGCTGTTTTCTTCGCTCGAAAGCGCCAAACCCGAGCCGGTGGAACTTGACAATGTGCCGCTGAGCACCATGGAGAAAAACGCTATCCTGAAAGTGATTGATAAAAATAACGGCAACATTACCAAGGCCGCCAAAGAGCTGGGCCTTACCCGTACCGCTTTATACCGCAGACTGAGCAAGTATGACATTTAAGCGTTACTGGTTGAAATTTTTTATACAGCTGATTTTACTGCTGGGCACTTTGCTGCTTATCGCCTGGCTTATCATGCACCGCTTATACTGGTATTTGCTGCCTTCCATTCCGCTGGCTTTTTACCAGTTGCAGCTCATTATTGCTGCCCAGATGCGCATTCACCAGGAAGTGCAGCAGTTTGCGGAGGCCATTTACTACCGCGACTTTTCGCGCATCTTTAACCCCACCCGTGCGCCTGATGAGCTGCGGGCGCTGCGCGACGGCTTTAACGTTATTACCTCTACCTTTAAGCAGATTACCCAGGAGCGCGAAACGCAGTACCACTATCTCGAAAAAATCCTGGAACTGGTGGATACCGGTATTTTATCTTACAATCAGGAAACCGGCGAGGTGTTCTGGATCAACGAAGCTTTTAAGCGGCTAACCGGCATTCCGTACTTAAAAAATATTCAGGCCCTGCAAAAGCGAAACGAACGGCTGTACAATGAACTGACAGCGTTAACCGCCGGGCACAGCACCACGCTTACTCTTACGCTGCAGCAGCAGCAAATACAAATTTTGATCAGCGCCAGCGTATTAAAAAAAGATAACGATTTGTATAAGCTGCTGGCTTTCCAGAATGTGAGCGAGGCCATGGCCGAAACCGAATCTAAGGCCTGGCAGCGGCTGCTGAACGTGATGACGCACGAGATTATGAACTCCGTAGCGCCCATCTCCTCTTTAGCCGATACGCTAAAGCACCGCCTGCAAACCCCGGCCATTACCACCACCCTGCCGCCTGCCGAGCTGGACGACCTGGAAGTGGGTATCAATACCATTAAAGGCCGCAGCGAAGGCTTACTGAAGTTTACCGAAAGCTACCGCAACCTCAACAAAATTACCCGGTTGGATTTGCAACAAATACGCGTACGCGATTTATTTGAGAACCTGAACAACCTGATGCTGCCCACGCTGGAGAAAAAGAACAT
>CAXTCH010000463.1:0-2791 GCA_964241945.1 uncultured Mucilaginibacter sp. | reverse complement strand
AAACCGGTAAAGCCCCGCTCTGGACCAATAGTATGTTTGGCGGTATGCCCACTTACCAGATATGGGTACCTTTCCCCTCCAACATTACCACTTATGTAGGCGGCGCTTTACGTGCCATTTTCCCGGTACCGGTAGATACCGTGCTGCTGTATATGCTTGGCGCCTACCTGCTGCTCTGCGTATTGGGCTTAAGCCCGTGGATTGCCGCTGCCGGGGCCTTAGCTTTTGCGTTTTCCTCCTATAATTTTATTTTGATTGATGCCGGCCATGCCAACCAGGCTTATGCCATTGCTTATTTTGCACCGGTACTGGCGGGTATCATACTGGTGTTCAGAGGCCGGTACCTGGCTGGTGCAGCGCTTACTGCCCTGTTTCTGGCTATGGAAATACGGTCGAACCACCTGCAGATGACCTATTATTTAATGCTGGCGGTGGTGATATTAGTGGCTATTCAGTTGTACCATGCTGTTAAAAATAAAACCTTACTGGTATTTGCCAAGTCTGTAGGGTACTTATCCTGCGCGGCCCTGTTAGCGCTTATGGTGAACGCCGCCTTGCTATGGACTACCTACGAATACGGCAATGAATCTATCCGCGGTAAGGCCAACCTAACCAGGGGTGCAGCTGTGGCTTCAAGCGGTACTGATAAAGAGTATGCTTTTCAATGGAGCCAGGGTATAGGCGAATGCTTTGCCTTTTTAATCCCCAATGCTTACGGCGGAGGCAGCAGCACACCGCCGCCGGCTGATTCAAAAGCGGTAGTGGTTTTGACTACTGCGGGGGTGGATGCCAATCAGGCACAAAATTTTGTAGGTCAGTTACTGCCTTCCTATTGGGGCGACAAACCCTTTACCGAAGGTCCGGAATATTTTGGCGCAGCCATCTGCTTCCTGTTCATCTTCGGGTTGATGGTGGTAAAAAGCCGTTACAAATGGTGGCTGGTGGGTGCTACGTTAATGAGCGTATTGTTATCGTTCGGCCGCAACTTCCCGGCACTATCCGACTTATTCTTTAATTATTTTCCGTTATATAACAAGTTCCGTGCGGTTGAATCCTTCCTGGCAATCGCAGGTCTTTGTGTACCGGTGCTGGCAGCTATGGCTGTGAATGAGGCGGTGGTAGATAACAACAAGGCGGAACTGCTAAAGAAACTGAAAATAGCCGGTGGCATTGCCGGGGGTATCACCTTACTGGCCATCATCGCTCCTACACTATTTTTTAGCTTTAAACCTAAGGAGAATGAAACACTGGTGAATAATATCGCCCAGCAGTTTCTGCAGGGTAATACCAATTTAGCTAACTCCATCAGTGATGCACGGATACAGGACCGCAAGGCTTTGGAATTTTCTGATGCTATCCGCTCACTGGTAATTATTGCTTTGGCTTTCGGTGTACTCTGGGCCCTGATTAAGCAAAAAATCAAGGTGGTATTAGGCGCCGCCTTATTAATGGTGATCATCCTGTTTGACCTGGGCGGCGTTGACAAACGTTACCTGAACGATGAACATTTTGCGGACAAAGAGGACTTGGCCAGACCTGTACAGGAACGTGAGGTAGATCAGTTTATTCTGCGTGATGATGACCCGGATTACCGGGTGCTGGATATGAGCCAGAGCGATCCGTTTTCTAATGCCAATACTTCTTATTTTCATAAATCACTGGGCGGCTATCATGCTGCTAAGCTGAGAAGGTATAATGAACTGATTGAAAATCAGTTCAGCAAAAGCCTTAACCATGATGTGCTGGACATGCTGAATACCAAGTACATCATTGTGGCCGACCCGAAAACGCAGCAGGTAAGCATGCAAAAAAATGATCAGGCCTGCGGCCATGCCTGGTTTGTGAAAAGCGTGAAGTTTGCCCGCAACGCCGATGAAGAAATGCAGGCCATCAGCGCCTTTTCGCCTAAAGATGAAGCGATTGTTGATGAGCGTTATAAAAAGCTGATTGGTAACGATCTGGCCGGCTTCAATCCGGCGGCTACTATTGAGCTGACCAAATACTCGCCTGATGACATGGTATATCAGGCCGGCACCACTACCCCGCAGGTAGCGGTATTTTCGGAGATTTATTACGACAAAGGCTGGAAGATGTACATTGATGGTACTGAAGCACCTTATTTCCGTGCCGATTATTTGCTAAGGGCGGCTAAAGTTCCGGTAGGTAACCACAAAATTGAATTTATTTTCCACCCGGCTTCTTATTACACCGGCGAAACCATTTCACTGGCCGGCTCAGCTATTTTGGTACTTCTGCTGATTGCAGTGGTGTACACCGAAGCACGCCGGAAAGAAGGTGTAGTAGTTAAAAACTAAAATAGTCCCTGTAAATTATAGCAAGGCGCTGATGTTGTCAGCGCCCTTTTTTATTCTGTTAAAAAACCTACGGCAAATACCTGCCCACAATCGGCATCCTTCGGCCCATACCGAAGGCTTTAGGCGATACCCGCAGAATGGGTGGCGTTTGGTAACGCTTGTGCTCGGCCATGTTAATCAGCTTCAGTACCCGGTGTACCAGTGCCTCCTCATAACCCATTGCAATAATTTCTTTGGATGAACGACGGTATTCTACATACTGCTTAATCAGCGGATCCAGCACTTCATATTCAGGCAGGGAATCGGTATCCTTTTGGTCAGGCCGCAGCTCGGCAGACGGCGGTTTAATGATGGTATTGATGGGAATAATTTCGCGTTTGCGGTTAATGTATCTGGCCAGGTCGAACACCTGTATCTTATACACATCGCCAAGTACGGACATACCACCGCACATATCGCCGTACAGCGTCCCATAG
>CAXTCH010000462.1:0-2800 GCA_964241945.1 uncultured Mucilaginibacter sp. | reverse complement strand
CGATCCACAATCAAGCGCACGGCTACCGATTGTACGCGTCCGGCAGAAAGTGAAGGTTTTACTTTTTTCCATAAAACAGGCGATAATTCAAAACCTACCAAACGGTCTAATACACGCCTTGCTTGTTGTGCATAAACTAAATTGTAGTCTATTTGCCTCGGATTCTCAATGGCACGTGTAATAGCCGGCTTGGTTATCTCATGAAAAACAATGCGTTTAGTCTGTGCTGCTTTCAATCCAAGGGTATCAAACAAGTGCCAGGAAATGGCTTCACCCTCCCGGTCCTCATCCGATGCCAGCCAAACCATTTCAGCTTCTTTGGCAAGTTTCTTTAACTCACTAACTACTTGCTTTTTATCAGCAGGAACCTCGTATTTTTGTTCAAAGTTATTGGCAATGTCAATAGCATCTTCCGACTTCTTTAAATCGCGGATGTGGCCATAACTTGACTTCACAATAAAATCCTTCCCTAAGTATCCTTCAATAGTTTTTGCCTTTGCGGGCGATTCTACAATCAGTAAATTTTTAGCCATTAATGCTGATAATTTTTTGCAAATAAAGCACAAACCAAGCCAAACGCAAATTTAGTTGTGTTTAAAATGCTAAATTTTTTAGAAAATTGCTTGTACTGGTAAAGCTTTTACTCTTTAAACGGGATGAAGGTTACATCAAAAATCCGCCACCCAGCAGGTCGCTACCCTCATAAAATACAGCAGATTGTCCCGGCGCTATACCCGAAACCTGGTGCTCAAAATCAACTTTTACGTGCTCGCCCATTTGTACAACTGTACTTTCGGCGCCTGCATCTTTATACCTGATTTTGGTTACTGCCTGAACAGGCTCAGTAAGACTTTCATATTTTACCAGATTTATATTTTGCACCCAAGCTTCCTTGCGCTCTAATTCCTGCTGTGTACCTAATACTACTGTATTGGTGGCGGCATCAATACGGGTGACGAACATAGGTTGACCCAACGCAATGCCCAAGCCCTTGCGCTGACCAATGGTATAATAAGGGTAACCCTTATGTTTGCCCACTATTTGTCCGTTGGTAAGGGTAAAATTACCGGCGCCAATGCGTTCGTCTAAATCCTCAACTTTATGACGAAGAAAGGCGCGATAGTCGTTATCGGGCACAAAACAAATTTCATAGCTTTCGCTTTTGCCGGCCAGTTCTGCCTGCCCCATTTCGAGGGCCATTTGCCGGATTTCAGCCTTGGTGAAGCTACCTAACGGGAATTGGGTACGGGCGAGATTTTGCTGTGATACACCCCAGAGCACATAAGATTGATCTTTGTTTTCATCGCGGCCTTTAGATACCACGTAGCGGCCGTTATCCTGCTTTCTGATGTTGGCATAATGCCCGGTGGCAATAAATTCGCAGTCCAGTTTATCAGCACGTTTCAGTAACGCTTCCCATTTAATGTGCGTGTTGCATAACACACATGGATTGGGTGTACGGCCGGCTAAATACTCGTCAACAAAATTGTCAATCACAAAATTTCCAAACTCATTACGGATATCCAAAATGTAATGTGGAAAACCATAACCTACGGCTAAAGCCCGTGCGTCATTAATACTATCTAAACTGCAGCAACCGGTTTCTTTTGATGACGTGCCGGAAGAAGCATAGTCCCAAGTTTTCATGGTAAGACCGATTACCTCATAACCCTGTTCATGCAGCATAATTGCAGCTACCGAACTGTCTACACCGCCACTCATGGCAACCAAAATTCTTCCGTGCTTACTCATTGTATTACAAATATACACATAAGCGACATGGGCTTAAAATATATAGGTCACCTGAGCGTAAAATGCATGAAATAAGGCCTTTTGTAGTATTAATTTAAAAGAAATATACATTGTAAGTCAACACATTAATAATTGTATGTCAAGCAATTCTTTGGAAGAAATTTTGGATATTGAAATTTAAACTTCACTTGTAAAATCTCAAACCTGTTTGATATAAACTGTTTTAATACTCGCAAGTTTGTGCATGCCAAATGAGTTCAACACACGGCGATATCCAAATGCTTTAATACAACTAAAAGGCAGGCCGGGTCTGACTTTACTAAAGAATTGACAAAGCATGAGCCTGCCTCCAGGCTGTTGGCTGCAACGTGATTTACCTTCTCGATATCCCGGGTAAATACAGCTACCCCAACCTAAACTTACTATCGTTGGCCAATTGTATAGCCTCTTCCTTGTTTGCTGCTTTTAACAATGCCCGCTACTGGGCCAAAAAGTTCTTCCTCGAAAGTTGCCATTCCTTGCAAGTCGACGTTGTTTGTTTTAAAGTAACCTGCTTTGTGAGCCATTTTTCCTGACTTGAACTAAATTCAACTTCTGTATATGCGGCAACTTTATTTGGCTGTAATTCGTAATACAGCTACATTTACCATATTATTGATTAAAGCCATTTCCATGCTTACCGCAGAGATGCCCACTTTGATAAATTTGCCCAAAATCTTAGATGACCGGGGTAATTTATCTTTCCTTGAGAACAGCGAACATATTCCGTTTGATATAAAGCGTGTGTATTGGATATATGATGTACCCGGCGGCGAGGCTTGGGGCGGACATGCTTATCACAACAGTTCGGAAGTGATTATAGCCTTGGCCGGTAGCTTTGATATTGTGGTGAACAGCGGTAACCGGTCGCAAATGTTCTCATTGAACCGGTCGTATTTTGCCTTGCATATACCGCCTTTGCACTGGAAAACCATGCAAAATTTTTCGACTAACTCCTTAGCGCTGGTAATTTCCGACAGCCACTATGATCCAGACCAATACATAAGAA
>CAXTCH010000461.1:0-2807 GCA_964241945.1 uncultured Mucilaginibacter sp. | reverse complement strand
GTAACGGATAGCACCAAAATTTACATTGTAGCCTCGGTAAGTAAAAACTTCTATAATCTGCTGCAAACGCTGGAGCAGATTAATGTTTTGAAAGAAGATACCGCCCGCTTAGGTAAAAACGTGCGTGATACGTACCACCAATACAAAGGCGGCATTGTTGATCAGACGGATTATGATCAGGCGGTAATCTCCTTAAACAACTCACGTGCACAGCTAAAGCAGGCCAATTACAACGTGGTGCCTTTATACTCAGCACTTAAACTGGCTATGGGCTACCCGCCGCGCAGCGAGTTTAATGTAAGCTTTGATACTCTGCAAATGATTAGGGGAATCGGGTTCGACACTTTGCAGCAGTTGCAATTTGAAAAGCGTATTGAATACCAGCAGTTAGCCACCGTTAAAGATTTTCAACACCAGTTGGTAAACTATTATCACTATTCTTACCTGCCTACGGTGTCGGCATTTTTCAGTTACAATTATGAGTTTGCCAACAATAACGCCAACGTATTTGCCAATTCTTTCCCAAGTTCATTGGTCGGCTTAACCTTCAATATCCCTATCTTTACCGGTTTTGCGCGGCTGCATAACTTGCAGCGTGCCAAACTGCAGGAGGAGCAATACGGGCAGGACCAGGTGCTGCTGCGATCGCAAATTTACACGCAGTATACCTCGGCGCTTGCCAACTACAAGGGCAATTTATATAACCTCGGCGAGTTGCAAACCAATGTAAATCTGGCAAAAAAGGTATATTTTATTGTTAACCTGCAATACCGGCAGGGTATTGTGCCTTATTTAAATGTAATTACGGCCGAATCAAACCTGATTACTTCTGAAATAAATTATGTAAATGCTTTATTCCTGGTACTCTCGAATAAGATTGACCTGCAAAAAGCAATGGGAACTATTACCTACTAAAAACGTGTTAACCGATTATCATAAGCGCCCTTTGAAAATGAACAAAGTAATATTAAATTTAATTGCAGGCAGCTGCGTGGTTATATCAAGCTGTTCACAAAAGCAACCACCACCCGATCCTGTTGTTCCGGTAAATTTGTATACCGTGCAGGCCCAGCCGGTGGTGTATTATGATAAGTATCCTGCTACCACTGCGGCGTTAAGTCAGGTAAACATTATATCGCAGGTGCAGGGTTATGTAACCGGTATATTTTTTAAAGAAGGCAGCCACGTTAACAAGGGCGAAAAGCTGTATCAGATAGATACCCGTTTATACACGGCCAACTATGATGCAGCCGTTGCCAACCAGCGTGTTGCCGAAGGTAACTTAGTGCAGGCGCAGCAGGACGCCGACCGTTATGCCTACCTTAACAAATATGATGCGGTGGCCAAGCAGCAGTATGACCATGCCATGATTACGCTGCAAAATGCCAAAAGTTCACAAAGGGCCGCTGCTGAGGCGGTAAAAACCGCCAAAACCAATTTGAGCTATGCCTTTATCAAGGCACCGTTTAGCGGTACCATTGGCTTTAGCCAGGTAAAGTTGGGTGATGTGGTAACCAACGGGCAAACGGTACTGAACACCATGTCGACCGATAACCCGATGGGCGTTGACTTTTTGGTGACTGAAAAACAGCTGCCGCATTTTGAGGGAATTCAGCACCTGAAAAAGCAGTCGAATGATTCATTATTTACCATGTTGCTGCCTGATAACTCCTTATACAAAGAGGAAGGCAAAATATATATCATTGACCGTGCTGTCGACCCTCAAACCGGATCCATCCGGATCAGGCTGGTGTTCCCTAACCCTAAATTCGACTTACGTGTGGGCATGAGCCCGGTAGTAAGGGTGCACAACTTGAACCGCGACCCGCAGCTGGTGATTCCGAACAAAGCGGTAACGGAGCAGATGGGGGAGTATTTTGTGTTTGTTGCCAAGGATAGTACCATTACCAAAAAAGACAAATCGGGTAAGGAACAGCAGAGCAAGCAAATGGTTGCCGCACAGAAAAAAATACAGGTAGGCCAGGTAATCGGGCCTGATATCGTCATCAAAAGCGGCATCAAAGACGGCGACCGCATTGTTTCTGACGGTATACAGGCGCTGCACGATGGCACACCCATTACCACTGCCAACAAAATGGCGCCTACACAAGGCAAAGGTGGCCGGGGATAAGTGCACAGCCACAATTCTTTATGAAGAGATGGTATGATCAATTTAAATACAAGTTTTTTATTTATTCCTACGAATAACAACGCATGATTGCCAATACATTTATTAAACGGCCGGTAACTGCCATCGTCATATCCATTGTATTGGTTATTACAGGGGCTATATGTGTGCTTAATCTGCCTATTGACCAGTACCCGGATATTACGCCGCCTTTGGTGCAGGTAAACGGTCAGTTTACCGGTGCGGATGCGCAAACGGTGGAGCAAACCGTAGCTACGCCCATTGAAGAGCAGGTAAACGGTTCGCCGGGCATGGAATACATGCAGAGCAACAGTACCAATAACGGATTGATGACGCTGAACGTTACCTTTAAAATAGGTACCGATATTGATGTAGCGGCACTCGACGTGCAGAACCGGGTAAGTATTGCCACCCCATTGCTGCCTGCCGTAGTAAGCCGCCTGGGCTTAACCGTACGCGCAGTAAACCCCAGTATGCTGATGATGGTAGCTATTTATGCACCTAAAGGCACCCACAATATTACTTTCCTGGATAATTATACCAACATTTTTGTGCAGGATGCGCTGCTGCGCGTACCGGGTGTAGGCAGCATCAACCGCTTTACGGATGACTTCAGTATGCGTATCTGGATGAACCCCGATAAAATGGCATCCTACAG
>CAXTCH010000460.1:0-2819 GCA_964241945.1 uncultured Mucilaginibacter sp. | reverse complement strand
CTTTCCGGGTGTATTGAAAGCCTTTGTAGACTGCTGCGACTTTCCTGATAGTTTCTACGAGAAAAAAGCAGCGCTGGTTGGCCTGTCGTCAGGTAAGTATGGTAACGTGCGGGGAATTGACCATTTTACCGGGGTGTGTAACTATCTGCATATGCACGTGCTGCCTTTAAAAATTCATATTCCGGCTATTTATAAAGAATTGGATAAGGAAGGCAACCTGTTTAATTTCGATACCATAAAGTTTACCGACGAGCAGATAGATAAGCTGATCGCTTATTAATTCCCCATCCATAAATGATCGGTATTGTAAAATTTGTGCTATAATTTGGATATACTTGCTGTTAAGTTTACCTTACCTGTTCTAACCAAATCCTTATCTCGATGAGAAGAATATATTGTCTGCTTTTATTTTTGTGTCCTCTATTTAGTTTGGGCCAGCGCAATTATCAACCGGCGACTATCTCTAAATCTGCCAGAGACACTTTGAGCGGCTTCGTTGACTACCAGGAATGGATTGCTAATCCTAAATTTATAGATTTTAAGAAAAACAATCAATCCACTGAACAGGCAATACGCTATACGCCGGAAACAATTACTTATTTCAATATTTCCGGGTATGAAGCTTATCAAAGCTATTCGGGTCCGGTTAGCACCGACGAAACTAATATAGCACGCCTCGAAGGTGGTCGCGATACATCTTCGCAGATGGTGAGCGCATTTTTAAAAGTATTGGCTTCAGGTAAAAATCTAACCTTGTATGCGTACACAGATGATATCAAGACCCGGTTTTTTATTAAAGAATCAGCAGATGTTCAACCGCATGAACTCATCTATCGGGTATATTATTCATTAGTGCAGGACGCACAACGCACCATCTATGAGAATACTTATAAGAATGAACTTTCTATACTTACTGAGAAATACGGGTTAGCTAATAACAGAACCCAAGCCCGTTTAGAGCGCTTGAATTATAATGCTGATGATTTGACAGAAGTAATAAATTATTTAAATCAGGTCGAAACCAAAGTAACTGCAGAAGAAAAATCTTCTGCAGCAAAAGGCTTTATTATTTACGCCGGTGTGGGAGCAAATCTTGCAACCTATGTTCCTACAGGTAATTATGCAACAGCCGCCAACCACACGACATCTACCTCATTTTTACCGCTGGCTAACGTTGGCGTAAATTTTTATTTCAACCCTGCTACTCAGCGGGCCGCTCTGCGTGTTGAACTTTTCGCAGCCGCAAGCCGCTACAATACAAGCGGATCGGGCAGCAACCTTGCACCTTTGACAGAAGATTTTACACAATTAACCTACTCACTCACACCCTACCTTACTTATAACTTCTATAATACTTCCGGCCTGCGTGTGTACGGTGGCGCGGGTTTGGTGCTGAGCAGCTATCATTACCATAACAATATAGGCAGTAACGCTTCGTATTTTCCGGTTATCAATAGTGATGTAGCCGGGCTATTGAAAGCGGGTATTACCCTTAACAAGAAAATTGATATCTCTGTCAGTTACAATACACCAACACATATCAGTGCCAATGATGATTATAATGGGTTAAAGATGAATGTAATACAGGCAGGAATAAATTTTTGGTTTTCTAAAAATTAGAAAGAGATTTAAAACCTTAAGTATTATTAATCGATTATAAGCATAGAGGCTAATCATAGCCTCTATGCTTATGAATTCCAACCGTTACATTTTAGTATTATCGAGCGCATTATTAATTATTGCTTCCTGCACTCAGCATAAACCCGATCCATCTAAAGCCGACCGCCTGACCGACAGCAGCCGACAACAGGTAAACCTGCCATCGCCCTATCAAACTAAATCGGTGCGCAATTATTGCAAAGTAATCGGCTGGCCCGCGGGTACATTGCCAAAAGCGCCTGCCGGTTTCACCGTTATCACATTTGCGGATGCAGAATTAGATAACCCGCGTAATATATATGTAGCGCCCAATGGCGATGTCTTTGTATCGCAGGCCAATACCGAAGTTAAAGGCATCAAAAAAATAGGAGCCGATATAATGGGTATCAGTAAGTCGCAGGATTTGGGGAAAAGCGCCAATAATATCCTGCTGCTGCGCGATACCGACGGCGATGGTAGACCCGACTTAAAAACTGTATTCCTGAACAATCTAAATCAACCTTACGGGATGCTGATTGCCGGCAATTATTTTTACGTGGCCAACACCGATGGGGTGTGGAGATATAATTATACCATCGGGCAAACCAAAATTAACCAGCCGGGCACTATGATTTTAAGTTTACCGGCCGGTGGTTACAATAACCACTGGACACGCAATTTGCACTTAAGCCCAGATGGTAAACAACTGTTTATTTCAGTAGGTTCGGGCAGTAACGTAGGCGAACACGGTATGGCCAACGAGGCACGCAGGGCAGATATTTTGGTAACTGATTTAAACGGTAAAGGCGAACATATTTATGCCAGCGGGCTGCGCAATCCGGCAGGTATTGATTTTGAACCGGGTACCCATACGTTGTGGAGCGCTGTAAATGAGCGTGATGAATTAGGCGACGAGCTGGTACCTGATTACCTGACCAGCGTAAAGCCCAACGGCTTTTACGGCTGGCCTTACAGCTATTGGGGACAGCACACCGATCCGCGCATCAAAGAGCAACGTCCTGACTTGGTGAAAAAAGCAATTGTGCCCGACGTAGCTTTGGGTGCACACACTGCCTCATTAGGCTTAGCCTTTTATACGGGTCAGGCTTTCCCGAAGGCTTACCAGGGCGGGGCATTTATCGGTCAGCATGGTTCATGGAACCGCTCCGTATTGTCGGGTT
>CAXTCH010000459.1:0-2825 GCA_964241945.1 uncultured Mucilaginibacter sp. | reverse complement strand
GTATGGCTCTGCGCCGAAAGCTTGATGGTATCTACAGCATTATTAAATTCATCAGCCGTAAGCAAGCGCTGCTGTCGGCCTTCGAAATCCTGCGTAAGCAACTGAAAGCGATCATTAGGTCGATAAGTGGCTATAACTTCCTTTGCACGGCGTTTGGCCTCGTCAAGCAGGCTGCCCTCCCGGTTAAGGGTTTGCATGGAATAGGAATTATCCACAAACACGCTTACGGCTTGTGTGGCATTGCTTAATGCGTTTTTATTATCAGTCAGGTAAGGGCGCGCAAATGCCAGTATGATAAAGAACAATGATGACAGACGGGCAGCCAAGATTAACCGTTCCTTTAGGTGAGCACGCGAGGCTTGTTTTTCTTTGATTTCTTTTAGGAACTGTACGTTGCTGAAAAGCACCTGCTGGTAGCGCCTAAAACTAAATAAATGCACCAGCACCGGAACGATTAGTGCCAGTAACGCATAAAGTACAGCAGGATGTTCAAATCTCATGGCTGGTATAAGGACTTGGCAAAAATATTGAAGTTGCGCACATACCCGGTTTGCTGTTGACTAAACAGCTTGTTTTTCAAAGGTAATGGTAAAAGCGCTTCCGGCACCCGGCTCACTTACAATATCCAGTTTACCTCCTTCGTTGGTTATTAAATCGCGGATTAATATTAAACCAAAGCCGCTTCCCATTTCACCGGCTGTACCATTGGTAGACATATAACTGCCTTCTATCACCTTTTGCAATTTACTTTTACCCATACCTATGCCGCTATCTCTAACCGTTATGCTCGTCAGCTGACCAGTGCAGGCGGATGTGAATTCAATTACGCCGTTATCGGGCGTAAATTTAAGCGCATTATTTAGTAAATTTCTGAATACAATACGCAATGCTTCACGGTCAGTATGCCAGATGACTTCGGGCAACACCCGGTTGTGCACCGAAATATTCTTATTACTGATTGTAATTCTTTGTTCCTCTATTAAATCGTCAATTAACTGATGAACCTGATTATCCATTTTATAGGCTTCTTCGTGTCTCACCTGGCGCTTTATCCAAAACAACAGGTTATCAAGTAAGGTAATAGTGCGAACATACTGGCCTTCCAATTGCTGAAACAGGGGTTTAGCTTCCGCCTCGGTCATCATGTGCTGATTATAAAGCTGTAAAAGGCTTCGGCTATTCACCAGCGGATGCCTTAAGTCATGGGAAATAACACTTAACAACTTGTTTTTTAAATGGTTGTCTTGCTCTAAACTTTTGTTTTGCGTAAGTATCTGCGTATTCAGCTGTTCAACCGCTGCTGATTTGTCTGCAATTTGCTGATTAATCACTTTCAGCGCATCGGCCAGTGTTTTTGTACTTCGATAATTACGATTGATAGCGATACCTGCAAGCACGATAATGATCAGCACAATGCAACAGCCTATCAGCCAATTATTTTTTACGCTCGAGGTTTGACGTACAGCGTTTAATTGATTAATGTATTTTTCCTGATTGTCCTGCTGCTGCTTAATTACGTCAATAAAAGTAATGGCATCTTTCCTTTTTTGCTCGTCTATGCGCTGGTCAATACTAATTAACTGATTTTGCCACTGAATAACTCCTTTATCACTATGCAGCTGTTTATTGATGTCTACCAACAAACCGGCTGCCGTGATGGCTAAGTCGGTTGCCGAAGCACTGTCCGCGTTCATGAAAGCGCTTCTTGCAAAATCTCCGGCGGCCGTCAAATTATGCTTATCCATATATATTCGACTGACTTCAATATAAGATAACGCTTTTCCATAGCGATCATTTGTGAGGGTATCAATTCTTAGGGCTAAGTGCAGGTAATGTAAAGCCGAATCGGGTTGATGAACATCTTCAAGTAACAGCGCACGGTTGTAATAAGACTTCTTTTCACCGTACTGATATTTCGCCGCCTTACTTCCACGGTAGGCCTGATCATAAAGTGTTTGGGCTTTTGCATATTTCTTTTCACCGGCTGCAACCAGCCCTAACCTGAGTTGTACATTAACCACATCAACAGGTTTGCGGAGTTGAACAAACACTGATAAAGCGCTGTTCAACAATTTTTTTGCACCCTCATAGTCGCCTAAATTCCTTCTTACCGTACTGATATGCTGCTGGCATTGGGCATAGTAGTAATCATCTTTAAAACGCTTACTAAGCCCTATGGCCTGAGTATATAATAACAATGCTCTTTTGTAAAACCCATGCTGATTAAAAACTTCAGCTTGGTTTACGTAAGCGGTAATTAATCCTGCATTGTAATGTAATGTGTTGGATAGTTGCTCAGCTTTTACAAATAACAATAAAGCACGTGTTGCATCATTCCGAATAAGCTTGTATCCCTTGGTGTTTAATGAGTCAACATTAGCTATGGTAAATGCCGGATGGTTAACCGAAGGCTGTGCATGCACCCCTTTGGAAAAAATGACGATTAAGAAGAATATACAAAATTTACAATAATCCCCCATCACTACGGCAGTAATTCAGTTGTGGCTTTGAAGTTAAAATTTAAACAGATATCCTCAAAAGAAATAATTAAGGAATACTTATAAGTCTGTTTATTTACGAAACTACAAGACGATCCTGTTTTAGTTTTGATTTACAATCCTTTTCATAAATAACAGCGAGTAACAACCGCAATAATGTTTACTCAAGTATATGGGCCTGTATATCCAAAAGGCTTTTACTTTGTGCAGATCGTATTCGCTGTCTTGTTTCACTTAAACAGTGCAGGTGTAGTCCTGTTTTACGGGAGCTTTAGTTTGTAAATTATCAAATGCAGGATAGAAAAGACCGCTTGAAAGGTGCCAGCG
>CAXTCH010000458.1:0-2826 GCA_964241945.1 uncultured Mucilaginibacter sp. | reverse complement strand
GCCTATACACTTAAAGACAAGAAACCGGTTCGTTATAGGTTGACAAAAAAAGGACTGTAATTTTTAAGTTACAGTCCTTTTATTTTGGTAAAACAAGTTAATCGTTTATCCTAACAGCTCTGCTTTGGCAGCGTCCAGAATTTTAAAAGATTCCGCTGAATTAGCGGCTTCGGCGTATACGCGCAGTACCGGCTCTGTGCCCGAAGGGCGGATCATTACCCATTCATCGTTATCAAAGAAGAATTTATAGCCGTCCAGGTCTTCGGTGCGTTTGATGTTAAAACCGCCGAAGCCCTTGTAATCACCCGATTTACAGCTCGCAATTATTTGCTGCTTCTTTTCTTCGGTTACATGCAAGTCATAACGTTCAACCGCAAATGATCCTACCACGCTGTAAATTTCCTGCACCAGGTCGGTAAGGCTGCGGCCGGTTTTAGCCATAAATTCCCAAATTACCAGGCCAATCCATATCCCGTCACGCTCAGGGATATGGCCGTTTACCGCTATACCGCCCGATTCTTCGCCACCTACCAGGAACGGCTTGCCTGAATTTACTATCAAATCGCAAATATATTTGAAGCCAATTTTTGTAACAGTATTGTTTATGCCGTAAGCATCACACAGCTTTTGTATTTTGCTGGTACAGGAGAAGGTTGAATATACTTCGCCTTTTTCGCCTTTTACTTTGTACAGGTAATGAATTAATAGCAGCAGGATATGATGTGAATCTACAAAATTTCCATCTTGGTCATACAAGCCGATGCGGTCCGCATCACCGTCAGTTACCAAACCTGATGCAATTTCACCTTCTGAGGCCTTAATTAAATCTTCAAATGGTTTCAGGTTACGCTGAATAGGCTCAGGGGCCTGACCTTCAAAGCCCGGATTGTGGTCGCAGTGCATGAATGTAATATCGGGGAACAAACGCTGCATTACATTCTGACCGGCACCATACATGGCATCATACGCCCAGACCATACCGCTGTTACGAATGGCGTCGAGGTCAAATTTGGCTTCAATATCCTCCACGTACATATCTTCAAGGTTGATGAATTCTACCAAACCATCTTTTTGATATTCTTCAACACTTTTTAACTGGCCTTCAAAAGTTTCCGGAATAAGCGATTCCACTTTCTCAATGGTATCAGGCGTAGCAGGGCCTCCGTAGCTGGCTTTAATTTTATAGCCGTTGTAGGCCGGTGGATTATGGCTGGCTGTAATGATGATGCCCGCAGAAGCTTCTTTACGTACAGTGCCCAATGAAATCATCGGGGTAGATACAAAGGTATTTTCGGCACGGTATACTTTTATGCCATTTGAGGCCAATACCTGGGTAGTTGTATCGGCAAACAGCGGGCCGCCAAAGCGCGGATCAGCGCCTACCACGGCCGATGGGTTTTGAAAGTCTTGCTTCAACCAAAGGGCGGTGCCTTGCGCCACACGCTTTACATTTTCAACAGTAAAATCGTCAGCAATGATGGCTCTCCAGCCGTCTGTACCAAATTTAATTTTAGTCATGATAGGATGTCGTGTTTTTAAATCTTAATTTTGAGCCCTTAAAAACGGTTCGAATTTAACAAGTTAACTTACAAAAACACTGTTGTGTTGATAAAAAACAATAGGTGTAAAAATGCTAACGGTTTATAATCAGAGCTCTTGTTTAGGTGATTCGGTTTTGATTGCCTATAAAACAGGCATCCGGCTTGAAAGTTTTACTCCGTAAATAAATACATCAGCCAGTCAGTTTTATCGCTCATCAATTGCAAATACTTATATACCCATGTTCAATCAGCAAACTCTGCAAAAATTTGATAATACGGAAACTCCCTTTTATTATTATGATTTAGCATTGCTGCGGCAAACTTTGCAGGCCTGCGGGGCGGCGTCTTCTGCCTACGGTTACCATGTACATTACGCTTTGAAAGCAAATTTCAACCCGGTGCTGCTGGATACCATCCGTGAGGCCGGCTTTGGGGCTGATTGCGTGAGCGGCAACGAAGTAAAGGCAGCTATTCATCATGAGTTTCCGGCAGGCAAGGTGGTTTTTGCCGGCGTGGGTAAAAGCGATAAGGAAATTAATGCGGCGCTGGAGGCTGATATCTTTTGCTTTAACGTTGAATCGGTACAAGAACTGTTGGTGATCAATGATTTGGCAAAAGCCAAAGGCAAGATGGCGCGGGTGGCTATCCGTATCAACCCCAATGTGGATGCACATACCCATCATTTCATTACTACCGGGCTGGAAGAAAACAAATTTGGCATCAATACTTGGCAGTTGGACGATGTGGTATTTACGCTGGGCAATTGTTCAAACCTGGAGTTTATAGGCATCCACTTCCATGTGGGTTCGCAAATTACCGACTTGGAAGTATTCAAAAACTTGTGCGGTAAAATTAATGAGATACATGATTGGTTTGCCCTGCACGGGTTAAGCATTAAAATTTTGAATGTTGGCGGCGGCTTAGGTGTAGACTACCAAACACCGCAGCAAAATCTAATTGCTGATTTTGAAAATTATTTTCGCATTTTTAATGAGCACCTGGTTGTGAAGCCGGGGCAGGAAGTGCATTTTGAACTGGGAAGGGCTTTAGTAGCTCAATGCGCCACATTGGTGTCGCGGGTGCTTTATGTGAAAAACGGCATCAATAAAAACTTTTTAGTGCTGGATGCCGGCATGACCGAACTGATACGCCCGATGTTGTACCAGGCCTATCATCAAATAGAAAGCCTTAGTAAGGCAGCAGGCGAGGGGCAGAAAATGGTAAGCTATGATGTGGTAGGCCCCATTTGCGAAAGCACCGACTGTTTTCAGCAGGACGTATTGTT
>CAXTCH010000457.1:0-2841 GCA_964241945.1 uncultured Mucilaginibacter sp. | reverse complement strand
CATTGTAGATGATGACCGTGAAAAAGCTGTTGAAACTGCAAGATTCGTGCAGCGCACCTTGAAAGTGATTAGTTAATAAACATCTACTCATGTCATTATTATCACCACGTCATTACGAGGAACGAAGCAATGACATAGTGATAATAAAATAGAATAGTAAAATAAATCAACCATGAACCCAACAATAAAAGCCGGCATTATTATGGGAAGTAAATCCGACCTGAATGTAATGCAGGCGGCTGCCGACGTATTAACGCAGTTAGGCGTTGCTTATGAAATTACCGTGGTATCAGCACACCGTACGCCCGAGCGCATGTTCAGCTACGCCAAATCAGCAGCAAACCGCGGTTTGAAGGTAATTATTGCCGGCGCGGGCGGGGCGGCTCATTTGCCGGGCATGGTGGCTGCACTTACACATTTACCGGTAATCGGTGTACCGGTGAAATCCAGCAATTCAATTGATGGCTGGGATTCGCTACTGTCCATCCTGCAAATGCCTAATGGTATTCCGGTAGCTACGGTTGCATTGAACGCTGCACAAAATGCCGGTTTGCTGGCCGCACAAATCCTGGCTACGGCAGACGACCAGCTGGCCCAAAATTTGATTGCTTTTAAAGCGGAACTCGCTAACAAAGTGGAAGAATCGGCAGCTTCTATGAGGAATGAGGGATATGCAAATGGATTTGATAAGTGATAATCAGTAGCAAGTATTTAGTAGTAAATAATAAGCGAGTTTCTGTCTTGCTACTTGATACTAAGTACTTGGTACTGACTACTTATTAATTCAAAGCCGGGTTTTCCGGAAAGTTGGCTATATGGGCAAAGCGCTGGCCCATGCTGATGATGACCTCGCGCCACATGTTGTTATCCTCATCAGCAAATAACAGGTCGGTGTTGTACTTGTCTGCCACTATCCAGCTGTTTTCCTGAATTTCGTCCTCCAGCTGTTGTTGCGACCAACCCGAATATCCGGCGAAAAACCGTATTTCATTGGCGGTTAATTGGTATGCAGTAACCAGCTCGCGTACGGTATCAAAGTTGCCTCCCCAATAAACACCGTCACAAATTTCGGTTCCACCGTCAATCTTATCAGGGCACCGGTGAATAAAGTGCAAGGTGTTGTTACCTACAGGTCCGCCGGTATATACGGGCAGCTCAGAGTAAGAAACATCGGGCAGCACATCGCCCAGCAGGTAATCACTTTGATGATTCAACACATATCCCATCACACCGTCGGTTGAATGTTCGGCCAGCAAAACCACAGAGCGCTTAAAATTTGGATCCAGCATAAAAGGTTCCGATATGAGTAGTCTGCCAGCTGCAGCGGTAACGGTTGTTAGCATTGCGTTTAATTTTAGTTTAATGTAACAGCAACAGTAAAAATATGTTCATTTTACTAACGAATGATAAGGCAAAGCCGTATGGTGGCCGTAATATAGTTTGCAATTGGTAAGTTTGCAACAATGAACCGGGAAGATATACAAAATTTGCGTCAGGACTACCGCGCGGCCTCGCTGTCTGAAAAAGAAGTGAGCGCCAACCCTATCCTGCAATTTGAAAAATGGTTTAACGAGGCTGTTGCTGCGCAAGTATATGAGCCCAACGCCATGACCTTGGCCACCGCCACTCATGACGGCCGTCCCTCAGCCCGGATATTGCTGCTGAAAGGGTTTGGCGAGCAGGGTTTTGAGTTTTATACCAATTACCTGAGCCGTAAAGGCAAGGAACTGTCAAAGAATCCGGTTGGCGCCATGGTATTTTTTTGGGGACAAATGGAACGCCAGATTCGCATAGAAGGTACGATTGAAAAGCTGAGCCGCGAGCGCTCGGAGCAATATTTCCACTCGCGGCCCAAAGGCAGCCAGGTAGGTGCGGTAGCTTCGCCGCAAAGCCAGGAGATTGACAGCCGTAAAATACTGGAAGATAAATGGCAGGAACTGGAAACTGAATACACGGAGAAAGAAGTGCCCAAACCGTCCTTTTGGGGCGGCTATGTGTTAAAGCCGCAACTGATTGAGTTTTGGCAAGGCCGGTCAAGCCGCCTGCACGACCGTATTGTTTACAAAAAATCTGACAAAAAGAACTGGAAAATTGTACGCCTGGCACCATGAGTTTTGAAGAGATTAAACAGCTGTTAGCGGATAAGTTCGGCACCGATGTAATTGCGGGTGAAGAGACCGGCGGACTGCAGCCGGCCCTGCTCATTCATCCTGACCGCATTGCCGACGTATGCCTGGAACTGCGCGACAACCCGGCTACTTATTTCGATTTTCTGGGTTGTTTAAGCGGTGTAGACTATGGTATGGATGCCAGCCGCTTTGGTGTGGTGTACCATTTAACTTCCATTCCCTATCAAGCACAATTGACTATAAAAATAAGTAAAGAGCATACGCGCAACATAAACGACCTCCCGGCGTTCCCGACCGTAAGCACCGTCTATAAAACTGCTGAATGGCACGAACGGGAGGCTTTCGATTTAATGGGTATCTTTTTTGAAGGGCATCCTGATTTAAGGCGTATCCTGTTACCTGATGATTGGGAAGGTTATCCGTTACGCAAAGATTATAAAGCGGCTGAATATTATAAAGGAATTAAAATTGATTAAGCCCCCTCAAGAGAAACCTCCTGCAAATGAGGGTTTATAATGAAACACATGCCTGATCATAATGACTCATCAAATCATTCTACTCCCCCTTCAACGGGCTTGAGGGCGCTGGAACGTTATCAGCAAAAAATAGCGCATGCTGCTACAGAGGATATGGTGCTGAATTTAGGGCCGCAGCATCCCTCTACGCATGGTGTGCTGCGGCTGGAATTGATTACAGATGGCGAGGTGGTTAA
>CAXTCH010000456.1:0-2848 GCA_964241945.1 uncultured Mucilaginibacter sp. | reverse complement strand
AAAATCCTAAAATTCTGTACATCCTGATTCAGAAAGATTTGAAAAGCACTACCCGACCGATCGGTTCCGCCAGTCCCGCTATACTCTGCAAGTCCTCGCTGCGCTGCGGGCTTTACGCTGCTATCGGGTTTAGTTTACGCAAGTCCGTGCACACAAAACCGTGTAAAGAGCTGGGTAAGATTAAGCACGTTTACAACTCGTTAATCAAACCAGCTCAAAATCAGTACCCAAAAGGCTTCAACGGCTTGCAAGTCTTCCCGGTCAAACTGCTCATCTATTTTTTCTGAAAATTCAATGAGTTCGCGGCTCATAAGCTTTACTATTTATTATGCGAACATAGCATTTATACTAGAAACCAAAGCGGTATAACGGATTAAATATATAATCAGGAGGCTGAAGTTAAGGCCGGATAAAGAACGAGTGTGCAAGAACTAAAAACGGCTTAGGCATAACCTTAACTCCAGCCTACTGATTATGACAGACATGGTCTTAATGCCTATCCCAGTTGATTTTGCGCGAGAAGTACATCAGGGTAGCGACGATAATAAATAAGGCAATACTGCCCACCAGCAGCGATAGTTCTTCTAACTGGATAATGGTATAAATGAACCCGTAAAAAACGCTGAGGATAGCGCCGAATAATAAGGCCACCGATTTATTGTGCATTAGCGACGAAGTAAACCAGGCAATTAATGCAATGGTGGACACGGAGGCAATCAGATAAGACCAGTAGAACCCGATATGCTCGGCAAATGACAGCAATAGCGTATAATATACCACCATGGCCGCGCCGATGAGAATATAATTGAAAATGTGGATATTTTGCCGGCGGATAACTTCGGTTAAAAACAAGGAAACGAAAGTGAGCAGAATAATCAGGGTAGAATACTTGGTGCTGCGCATGGTTTTGCGGTACTGGTCAATGGGTTGGTGAAAGCTGATGCCGAAGGTGGCGGTACTGTCGGCTTTTTCACTGGTCAGCAGGGTATCCGCATCTTTCCATTGCTGCGGGAAGGGGCGGTTGTAATATAGCATACTCCAGTGCGTTAAAGAGCCTTGTGCGGTATTGGGATGCCGGTCGGGTAAATAATGGCCGCTAAACTGTGGGCTTTTCCAATCGCTGGTAACGGTAACATCGGTGGTTTTCCCGGTGTGCAAAAAGCTGAGATTATCACTGCCGTTCAGATCCAGCGTAAAATTAAACGGGATGTTTTCAATGTCCGGCAGGCGGATGTTTCCGGCTAAGCCGTTGCTGAAAAGTGCACCCGTGCCAAATGTGGGTTGTGCATTTATTGCCTGGCCGGGTAAATGAATGACTGGGTTGCTTTTTAAGCCTTTTAAATCAGTAATGGCAAAAGTGATTTTGGCTTTATCCAGCTGCAGGTTCTCGGGTTTGATACCGCTTTGGTTAAGTTCCGACCGGAGGAAATTACCGCTTACCACTACCTTTGAATGATAAACCGTAGCATCCAACACGCCCTTATGAAAAGGCTCGGTTTTAGCGTAGGCGTTGATGTTAAGATTCTCCGGCAGGATATACAGGTTGCCCGGCGGCATACCCGGTTTATCTGCAGGTAACGTATAAGGAATTACCAATACCGGCCCGCGAATGGTTTGGTTGGTCGACCAATTGTTGGAGGTTTCCTTGCGCATTTGTTCCAGGTAGCCTTCACGCTCGGTAATGAGGCTTTGAATCCATGAGGAGGGAATAAGCAGCAGTAAAATAAGAAACGCAATGATAGTAAGCTTTATGGCTATGGCGTTTTTACTTAAAAAGGTAGGTTCTTCGGTTTCCATGATGTTAAATTTTACTTTGAATTTCAAAGTGGTTGTTTATGACTATTAATTGAAATTGAATGTGTTTGACAGTAAAAGATCAGGCGAATTGAAAAGGAGGGAGGATGGTAGCGCGTTTAATAGTTTTAGCGTGCTTCAGGCTCATTTTATGGAAGTACGAAGCAAACGCATTGCCACCTGCTGCCAGCACTTTGCGATGTGCAAACCATACCAGGGCCGATGTAGCATGAAAAAAGCAGGCATAAGCCAGCCTGCGCCATGATTTTGAAAAATTGCTTTTTTGCTCATAAATCAGCGCTAGGCGCTCGGTTTGAAAAGTAATGTGAAATGCTTCGTCAGTTAATATATCGGTGCAGATGGATTTGAGTAGCGGGCAGTCAGTAGCATCTTTCAAGGCCTGATAATATACCTGCGCAATGCTCTCTACCGCAATTACCGCCAAGGTCCACATTTCCATGCTGGTATTTAGGTGCCTCACCTTTCTGAATAAGGTATCGCCCCAGTTAGCCTTGATACGCGGCTGCCCGATGGCGTCCAGATAGCGCCCCAGGTTTTCACCGTGTTTTTGCTCCTCTTTAATGAACAGTTTAATGGTATCTACATAAGCAGGGTCACCCATGTGCTGTGCATAACGGGTTGCTGCTGCGGTAAGCTGCGACCCGTCCGAAGTTTCGCCCAACTGCCATGCCTGCAAAGAACTTAAGATGGTATGAGTTTCCTTTGTCGTAATTACCGGCTTCAGTAGCCAGTTGATGTGTTGACGGCCGGCATTTTCCTTGAAATGCCTGAACCAGTAATTGGTTGTATGCATAATTTTTATTTAAAAGTACTTTGTAATTCAAAGCTTTGTTGTAAAAAAATATTACGCCATTGCAAAGAACGAACTTATCCTTGACATGTAAAGCGGCTCTGTAAACTGAGGATGGGTTCGTTTCTCACAATGTCGTCTTTTTTAAAGCATTTTTGAATATTCTCTTTATTTGTTGTTTCATGTACCTACTTCAAATTCTGCTGCTTGATAAACTGTTCCAGTGCTTCCAGATGCTGTTTA
>CAXTCH010000455.1:0-2866 GCA_964241945.1 uncultured Mucilaginibacter sp. | reverse complement strand
GGCCAAACGCCCAAATTCTTATAGCTCACGGCAATTTTATTGATGGCCCCTACAAAGGCAGCCGTACGCAGGGTATCAATTTTTTGTGTATTGTTATACACTTCGCGTATTTCGTGGTATGAGCGGATCATGGTATCTTCCAAACCGGAATTTACCAGCTCCAGCTCAGATGCACCTTTAATAATGGTAGACCGTTGCACAGGCGTTAACGCCACACCGGTAATGCCTTCCACCATATTTACCAGATTCAAATTTGAATTTTCCTCAAACCGGCGGTTCATACGACCAAAAGCTACATGCGACAAGTTTTTTAACCACTCAAAGTAAGATACGGTCACACCGCCAGCATTGGCATACATATCAGGAACGATGATACCCCCGTTCTGATAAAAAGCAGCTTCCGCATCAGGCGTAGTAGGGCCGTTCGCGCCTTCCACAATAATTTTCGCCTTGATGTTGCCGATGTTTTTGATAGTGATCTGATTTTCCAAAGCCGCAGGTACCAGGATATCACATTCCTGCTCCAAGCCTTCGTTTGAGTTCTTAAATTCCTGCTTGGCGCCCGCGTAACCTAAAATTGAACCGGTTTGCTTGCGGTGCTGAAAAACTGCCTCTACATCCAGCCCGTCAGCATTATAAACAGCGCCCTCAAATTCGCAGAGGCCCACAATGGTGGCCCCAAAATCAGACAGGAACTTGGCTGAATAGTAACCTACGTTACCCAAGCCTTGCACAATTACGCGCTTGCCTGATAAACCAGCGGTTAAGCCCAGCTTTTGCATATCCTCGCCTACGCTTACCGCTTCGCGAGCCGCGATGGCCACACCACGACCAGTTGCCTCACGGCGACCGGCAATACCATGCAGTGCAATAGGCTTACCGGTAACGCAGCCTAATGCATCTAACTGACCGGGATTCATGGTAGCATAAGTATCAGCAATCCAGCTCATTTCACGCTCGCCTGAGCCGTAATCGGGTGCAGGCACGTCAATGCTTGGGCCGATAAAGTTTTTCTTGGCCAACTCTACCGTGTAACGGCGGGTGATATTTTCCAGTTCCTGCTCGGAATATTTTTTGGGGTTGATTTTAATACCGCCTTTGGCACCGCCGAAAGGCACATTCACAATGGCGCATTTGTAAGTCATCAGTGCAGCTAATGCCATCACCTCATCCTCGTTCACCATTTCGCTGTAACGGATCCCCCCTTTGGTGGGCGATTGATGATGCGAGTGCTCTACGCGCCAGGCGTCAATTACTTCAAAACCATTGCCTTTGCGTATAGGAAAACGAAAGCGATAAACACTGTTGCATGATTTAATTTGATCCAGCAAACCTGCATCATGCTGTGTAAATTGAGCGGCATAATCGAAGTTTTCGCATACATCACCAAAAAAGTGAGTATTAATTTCGTTAACCGCGTTGTTAGTAGCCATAATTAATATATTGAGTAAATAATTGGTTCACAAAAAGAACGGCGCAAAATTATAAATACTATGCATGCATAGCAAGTATAAATTAGAACAAAGCTGCCATTTTACAATCCGCTTAGATGTCTTTCTCTTTTTCCAAACGTTTTAAACGCCGGTCCATGCTAAACAGATAAACAGCCAAACCTGCAAACACAATCACGATCGTGACGATTACTACGTATATTTTACCCGATTTGTTTAATTCATCAGCCATAGGCACCGGCTCAGCACCTTGGGCAAACACACTAACAGCGCTCAATAATAAAAGGATAAAGCTGGTTATTTTTTTCATTTTACTCGTAAAGGGCATTGTTTTTATATTCAACTAATCGCATACGGTAACGCAGTGAGGCAATCCATACCGCCAGCATACTCCAGCCGATAAACGCCGGATACAACACCATGCGCATCTGGT
The DNA here is from genome assembly GCA_964241945.1 of uncultured Mucilaginibacter sp. Taxonomy (GTDB): domain Bacteria; phylum Bacteroidota; class Bacteroidia; order Sphingobacteriales; family Sphingobacteriaceae; genus Mucilaginibacter. The sequence goes on along the minus strand of CAXTCH010000455.1, from coordinate 982 downwards.
TAGACATGTCTAATTTCCCAAATGCAGGGTTCCCCCCGTTGCCCGGATGCAGAGAGGAGGTCATGCGCGGCAAAATCATAATCAGCACAATCATGATCGGAAAAGAGAAGATATTGTAAATGGCCGATATACGCCCGCGCTTTTGCTCCTCGTCAATTGAGTTGCGCAGCACCAGGTAAGCACAATACAACAGGAATGCAATGGCAGCGCTGTTTTGCTTAGGATCGCTGCTCCAAAACTCCCCCCAGGTATAGCGGGCCCAAAGCATCCCGGTAAGCAGTCCCAGCGCAAAAAAGAATACGCCGGTGTTTACGCATTCTACCGCAATTAAATCGTATTTCTCATTATTGGTGCGCAGGTATTTAATACTGTAAACCACGGAAATGGTAAACACCGTAAACATCGCCATCCACATAGGCACATGAAAATAGGTGTTTCTGATGGTTTCGCGCAGGATGTACAAGCGTGGTACTTGAATCAGAAAGCCGGCAATCAGCGTGTATAAAATGATGATTACCGTAAGCACTTTCCACCAGGATTGATAGATGAACTTCGTCATAAATTTAATGCGCAAAGGTAATCATTTTTGCGCTCGGATAGCTAATTAAGGGCAAATGTTACTTACTCAGCACATTGGGCGGCCCGCCGGTTGGTGTGTAATCCAGGGGCAGTAGCTCCGCGCCCTTGTTTTTGGTCCAGCTACCCTCAAACAACGTTGCCTGCCCACCTAACAGGGTGCCATTATTATCAAACACTGCATAGGGCTCAGTTAAAGTAATGATTGATGCCTCATAATTATCCATGTCCAGGGGCCGATACACGTCGCGAAAAGATTCCGTTTCAAAACGGTTCTTGTAAGTTACGTATAGGTAATCTTTAAAAGTTATCGCAAAAATACCCGGCTGTCCGGTACGGCGCAGCACTTCATCAGCCAGCATGGGGCGCATTAAAAGGTGGTCATCCCATTTAGACAAGTGTTCTT
>CAXTCH010000454.1:0-2869 GCA_964241945.1 uncultured Mucilaginibacter sp. | reverse complement strand
TAAAACCAACAAGTTTAAAGCGTCAGGGCGTACCGATAAAGAAAACGATGCCTTCAATTACAGCCGCAAGCTGGCCAACTAGCGTAAGGCCACTACAGCGCTGCAAACTGGTAAAATGATGCAATACATACCGCAAAATAATGTATATGTGTATTTTAGGTATGATGCGCAAAAAACGGTAATGGTAGTATACAATGCTAATGATAAAGACGAGACTGTGGCCACCGGTCGCTACCACGAGCGCATAGGTAATGCTACAAAAGCAACCAACGTTATCACCGGCGAAAAGACAGACCTGGCTAAACTGGAATTAAAAGGTAAATCCACACTGATACTTGAGCTGTCACGCTAAAAATAAATATATTCGCACGGTTTCAGCCGGTCAACCTTTTAATAATGAGTAATATAAAAGCCTGTATTTTTGATCTGGACGGTGTAATTGTAGATACTGCCGTTTATCACTATAAAGCCTGGAAGCGTTTAGCCAATGAACTGGGCTTTGATTTCACCGAACAAGACAATGAAAAATTGAAAGGCGTAAGCCGTACCCGCTCGCTTGAGCTGATATTGCAATGGGGCGGCGTAAGCAAAACTGAAACTGAAAAAGAGGAGCTGGCCACCCGTAAAAACAACTGGTATGTAGATATGATTGGGCAGATGAAACCGGATGAAATATTACCCGGTGCCAAGGACTTTTTGGAAGCCTGTAAAGCGGCCGGATTAAAAACGGCCTTAGGCTCCGCCAGTAAAAATTCTATGATGATACTGGAAAAAGTTCAATTGGTTGATTTGTTTGATGCTATTATTGATGGTACCAAAGTAAGCGCTGCAAAACCCGACCCGGAGGTGTTTTTGAAGGGCGCCGAAGCCGTAGGTGTTCCGCCGGCGGAGTGTGTGGTGTTTGAAGATGCCATAGCTGGTGTGGAAGCCGCCAAAAACGGCGGTATGAAAGCTGTCGGCGTAGGTTCACCTAAAGTATTAACCCAAGCGGATATGGTTATCAGCGGACTGAATGAAATGACGATTGAAAAATTAGAAACGCTGTAAATAAAGCTGCAGTCATCTTGATTTTTTCGGGGTCCTTCAAGAACAAAAATATCTTGGTAAGCAGGAGGCCGGGAAACGCCCGGCATGACGAAGTGCTAAAGTATATACTATGAAAGATTACATTAGAGTTGATGAGTGGAAGATAATCGAAGAAGGATTTAACCCTCATTACAATAAAATATCCGAAAGTATTTTCAGTTTGGGTAACGGCCGGATGGGCCAGCGTGCCAATTTTGAAGAGACTTATACCGGCGATACGCTGCAAGGTAATTACGTAGCCGGTGTGTATTATCCCGATAAAACCCGTGTCGGCTGGTGGAAAAACGGTTACCCTGAATACTTCGCCAAAGTGTTAAATGCCGCCAATTGGATAGGTATTAACATTTTTGTCGACAATGAATCTTTGGATTTAAATACCTGCCAGATCAGTGAGTTTCGCCGGGAACTGAATATGAAGGAAGGGTATTTGAAACGAACCTTTACCGCCGCTACTCATCAGAACAAACAAGTGCAGGTAGAAGCTACCCGTTTTTGCAGTTTAGTTGATGATGAGGCCGGAGCCATCCGATATACTATTACGCCAGTTAACTTCAGCGGTACCATCCGGGTAGAGCCATACATTGATGGTGATATAAAAAACACTGATGCCAATTACGATGAGAAGTTTTGGGAAGAAGTGAAAAAGGGCAGCTTTGTCAATGGCGGCTTTGTGCAGCTTCGCACCAAAAAGACCGGCTTTGAAGTGGCTACCGGGATGATGTATACCCTTACACAAAACGGCCAGCCGGTAGAAGCAGAAGCCGAAGTAGTTGAAAAGGAAAAATACATCGGCGCTAAGTTCAATGTTCAGTTACAACAGGGGCAGGCTACGGTAATTTATAAATACGCCGCCAATCTGTCATCGCAAAATTATGAAAAGGGAGCCTTGGAACTCCGCTTGAAAGAAACACTGAAAGCGGTGAGCGAAAAAGGTTTTGACACCTTAATGGCCGAGCAGGCCGCTGCCTGGGCCGAAAAATGGAAGCATAATGATATCATTATTGAAGGCGATGCTTCGGCTCAGCAAGGCATTCGCTTTAATATCTTTCAGTTAAATCAAACCTATACCGGTGAAGACGACCGGCTGAATATTGGCCCTAAAGGCTTCACCGGCGAAAAATACGGAGGCTCAACTTATTGGGATACAGAGGCTTATTGCGTGCCTTTTTACCTGGCTACTGCACCGCAAAAAGTAACCCGCAATTTGTTGCTGTACCGCTATAAACAATTGGGCAAGGCCATTGAAAATGCCGCATCACTGGGCTTTAAAGATGGCGCCGCTCTGTATCCAATGGTTACCATGGACGGCACCGAATGCCATAATGAGTGGGAAATTACTTTTGAAGAAATACACCGTAACGGCGCCATTGCCCACGCCATTTTTAATTATGTACGTTATACCGGCGAAGAATCGTATTTAATAGACTATGGTCTGGAGGTGCTGATTGCTATCTCCCGTTTTTGGTCGCAGCGCATTACCTGGTCGGCTGCTAAGCAGCAGTACGTAATGCTGGGAGTAACAGGGCCAAACGAATACGAGAATAACATCAATAATAACTGGTATACCAATACCATAGCGGCTTGGTGCCTTTCTTACACGTTGGAAGTTATTGAGAAAGTGAAAGCTGCCGACGCCGGCCAGTACCGGGACTTATTAAACCGCATCAATTTTAAAGAAGAGGCTGAAACTGTTAAGTGGAAAGACATTATCGAAAAAATGTACTACCCATTTGATGAACAGCAACAGGTATTTTTACAGCAGGATGGTTACCTGGACAAAGAA
>CAXTCH010000453.1:0-2878 GCA_964241945.1 uncultured Mucilaginibacter sp. | reverse complement strand
CCTAACGTGCAGAGTTCTGCTATATCACGGTGAGGCGTCGAATTCGATGGCGGCTATGGCTCACGCCAGATGCAGTAAACCAATCAAGGAAAGTTCCCCTTTAAAAAACTGCTGCCAGAGGCATGGTGCCTATGTAATCAGTGAGAACCTGCTGCATAATCATCATTATCTTCAGCCGGTTCTTCCATTTACATTGATTCCTAATCCTTTTTCACATTACAATCCTGCACACCTGCAATTAAGAAGTAACCTGCAATGGGTGCAAACAACCGGGCCGCCCGGCAAAGGCCAACGGCCAATTTACCTGACCTACCGCTCCCTTTTAATCTGATTTAAGCTTGAGCTGCTTTCTTTTGCGCAGCATTGTGAATTCCATTTACATCAAGCTTAAATAATAACACATGACATTACATATCAAAAATATGGTGTGCTACCGCTGCATTATGGTGGTGCGCCAGCAACTAACTGCCCTAGGGTTTTCCGTTAGCCAAATCTCGCTGGGGTTGGCCGTAATTACACCTGCCCCAACCTTGCCGCAAATTCAGCAAATCAATAACACCTTGCGCACATCAGGCTTGGAGCTTATTTATCACAGTCGGGAACAGCTTATCGAGCGCATCAAGAACGTGATTACAGATTTAGTAGATCACAATGATTTTTCCATTAATGTTTCTTTTAGTACACTTATTGCCGGGCGCCTGCAGCGCGATTATGCTTATCTGAGCCGCCTGTTCTCCGCCACTGAGGGCATGACTATTGAACATTATGTCAGAGAACAGAAAATTGCCAAGGCAAAGGCACTTTTACAGGAAACCGACCTGAACATTACTGAAATTGCCTATGCGCTGGGTTACAGCAGCTGTGCTCATTTATCATCGCAGTTTAAAGGCATTACAGGTGCAAGCCCGCGCCGGTATAAAGAATTGCTATTAACCAGTTAACAAGAATAATGTGTAAATGAGGCGGACTGTTTTATGTCAATTAAACACAAAGAATTAGCGCCAGGATGTAAAACAATTTAAGTACCTGAAGGCATCTTTGCCGCAGCATACGGGTAATAGTTGTCAGGCTTCCCTTTGCATCCGGGCATCTAAAACTATTTAATAAATAAAAATGAAAATTTCAGTAAAGCCGTTTAAACCATCCGTCTTATCAACCGGGTTATTGTGTGTTATTGCACTCTCTTTTCAAACCTTAATTGCCCAGCAGCGGATAAAAGCCGGCAAAGTTATCCATATTCCATTTGAGGCTCAGCGCTTTGAATCATCGGGCAGAGGAGTTGAATTTACAACATACGAGGGGTTGCAGGTAATGAAGATATTGCCTTCTTCAACCCGCCAAACTGTACCCGTTACCCTCAAAGGTTTTTCCTTCACCAATGGTACTATTGAATTTGATGCCCGGCTATATGGCCCTGATTTTGAAAATTCTATCAACGTCAATTTTCATCAGCAGGATATTTACAATTTTGAAAGCCTATACCTGCGGACGCAGGCCGATGAGTCGGAGCAGCGCAGCGATGCTATTCAGTACACGCCGTTTATTCACGGCGTTAACCTTTGGGATATTATGACCCCTTACCGCGGCTATGCCCGGATTGACAATCAGCGCTGGAACCACTTTAAATTGGTAATTTCAGGCAGGCAGATGCTGGTGTACATCAATAGTAAGGATAAGCCTGCCATGCAGGTACCCCGGCTGGAAGGTAACACTGTTACAGGCGCCCTCTCGTTCGACGGGGAGGCAATGTTTGCCAATTTGATAATCAAGCCCGGCGAAACTGAGGGCTTATCGCCGAATGCCGGGATGGACCTGACTGATAATGATCCCAAATACATCAGGCACTGGGAAGTAAGTGCACCTGCCGCCTTTAGCGCAAGCCAAATACTTACTGAAGAGCAGCTGCCTAAGGATACTACCCGGTGGATGCCTATTGCCGCAGAGCGCAGGGGGCTGATTAACCTAAACCGCCGGTTTGAGGGCAACGAATTTACCAGCTACCCCAGGCAGGCGCGATACGTTTGGCTGCGCACTCAGATTCGTGCAACGATGAAGAAAACGGTGAAACTGGATCTGGGCTTCAACAAGATCGTTTTTGTGTATGTGAACCGCCGGCTGCTGTATCAGGGGCAAAATGAGGCAGGAAATCTGTTTGCAAAAAATCCTGAAGGGCGGATAGACATTACCAATGCCACCCTGGAAGTGCCGTTGAAGCAGGGAAATAACGAATTGCTGATCGGCATAGCTACTAATCTCTATGGCTGGGGCATTATCGGAAAGGTAGAACGCCTGGATGACATCTTTATTCAGAATTAATGACCAGGGAGCCTGGTTGTGTTGCATAAAGCCGTTGGTTTCTCCATCCTGATATCATTGAGCATCTCGGTTGATGATAGCCTGAATGAAATACCATAGCTTTAAGGAAAGTTGCTCTGCAAGTGATGATGCCGTTATACGCTGAATGCGATTGTCAGCCAACGGGCTGAAAAAAGTTAGTTAAACAATCAGCATTTTTTAACTGATGAAGTGGAAATGTTAATGGCTGTTTTTACCGGCTGCGGCTGATTGGCTCTGTTAAAAATATAGATTGTATTTCCCTCAGCATCAAAATATTTTTTAGGTTTGGTAAAATAAAAGTATTTATAACGTAATATATGCGCGTATTTTTTAAAATACAGGGTATTATCGTTAAGGATAATTTTAAAGCCTACGCTGCCGCTGACCATTACTTGCTGCCTGCATCCATAATATTAAGAAAGCACCAACTGCAAGCTCACACCAGCAGGGGGGAGCAATATAATTATATTTACGGTAGTTGCAATTTACCGGCACAGGCGTTCGAAGCTGGAAACTTCGAACAGCGGAGATGTTTATTGCA
>CAXTCH010000452.1:0-2889 GCA_964241945.1 uncultured Mucilaginibacter sp. | reverse complement strand
GTTGAAATGCCCATTTTGGGTTTTGGCGTATTCCAGGTTACTGACCTGGCAGAATGTGAAAGAAGTGTGATGGATGCGATTGAAACCGGCTACCGGCTGATTGATACCGCCCAATCTTACATGAACGAAGAAGCTGTGGGTAAAGCCATTAAGCAAAGCGGCGTACCTCGCGAAGAGCTGTTTATTACCACCAAGCTATGGATTCAGTCTAAAGGTTATGAAGGCGCAAAGCAATCGTTTGAGCAATCCCTCAAAAAGCTGCAGCTGGATTATCTGGACTTATACCTTATTCACCAGCCTTTTGGTGATGTGTATGGCGAATGGAGGGCAATGGAAGAATTATATAAAGAAGGAAAAGTGAGAGCTATCGGCGTAAGCAATTTCCAACCGGACAGGCTTATAGACCTCATTATTCATAATGAAGTGGTGCCCGCCGTAAACCAGGTAGAAACTCATCCCTTTCATCAGCAATATGACGCCCAGCAGTTTATGCAGGAAAATAATGTACAAATTGAATCCTGGGGACCGTTTGCCGAAGGCAAGAACGATCTCTTTCATAACGAATTGCTACGCAGTATCGGCGATAAATACAATAAGTCCATTGCCCAGGTGGTACTGCGCTGGCTAACGCAACGGGGTATCGTTGCTATACCAAAATCGGTAAAGAAGGAACGCATGGCTGAAAACCTGAACAGCCTGGACTTCGAGCTGACCACTGAAGAGATGGAACACATCAAAACGCTGGACAGCAAAACCAGCAGCTTTTTTGACCACCGCGACCCGAAGATGGTGAAATGGTTGGGCGAACGCAAACTGAATAACTAACACTAACCTGAAAAGGAAACATGAAAAAGAGACAATTAGGCAAAAGCGGACTGGAAGTATCTGCGTTAGGCCTGGGCTGCATGGGGCTAAGCTTTGGTTACGGCCCGGCAGCAGATAAAACTGAAGCCACCAAATTGCTGCACGCAGCGGTAGAACGGGGCATAACTTTTTTTGACAGCGCTGAAGCATACGGACCGTTTGAGAATGAAGAATTATTGGGCGAAGCTTTAGCGCCCTATCGCAATCAGGTGGTAATTGCCACTAAATTTGGTTTTAAAGAAGGCAAGCCGGCCTTGGGGGCCGACAGCCGCCCGGAGCGCATCCGGGAAGTGGCAGAGGCAGCACTGAAACGTCTGCGCACCGATCATATCGACTTGTTCTATCAGCACCGGGTTGACCCCAATGTGCCGATGGAGGATGTGGCCGGCACCGTGAAAGACCTGATTAAAGAAGGTAAAGTGAAACATTTCGGGCTTTCAGAAGCGGGAGAGCAGTCTATCCGCAAGGCGCATGCTGTACAGCCTGTTGCCGCCCTGCAAAGCGAATATTCACTATGGTGGCGCGAGCCGGAGCAGGACATCCTGCCCACACTGGAGGAACTGGGCATTGGCTTTGTACCGTTCAGCCCCCTGGGCAAAGGTTTTCTGACAGGTGCGATTAATGAGAATACCACCTTTGATAAAACAGATTTCCGTAATACGGTTCCACGCTTCTCGGAAGAAAACCGCAAGGCGAACCAGGCGTTGGTTGACCGCCTCGGGAGTATTGCCGCAGAAAAGAATGCAACGCCTGCGCAGATTGCCTTAGCCTGGTTACTTGCACAAAAACCATGGATTGTTCCGATTCCGGGTACCACTAAGCTGCATCGTCTGGAAGAAAATTTAGGGGCAGTTGAAATCGGGCTTTCCGGCAACGACCTTAAAGAAATTCGGGAGGCGCTTGCCCATATTGAAGTGCAGGGTCACCGCTATTCCGAACAGGCGCAAAAAATGGTTAACCGTTAAAATAACAGGGAGGGCGCTGTTTCCGCCCTCCCTGTTAAATCATACACAGCATGAAAAAAATTATTGTTGATAGTAATCGGGGCTGCCTTTTCCATACGCGCATCCGCACAAAGTACGCTCATCTTTCCTAAAGGTGAGATTGCCACGGTCAACAATCACACCGGAACTGTATGGCTGAACGAGCTTAGTAAAGCGGACAGTTTGCAGGATATCAATATCGCAATGGCCACTTTCGCTCCCGGCGCCAAACTGGACTGGCATATTCATCCGGCGGGACAAATACTGATGATTACGGATGGTACGGGTTATTACCAGGAAAAAGGCAAATCAATACAAGTCGTTCATAAAGGGGAGGTCATTAAGTGTGCGCCGAGTGTTCCGCACTGGCACGGTGCTTCGCCCAACAGTGCTTTTACCTATATCGCGGTAAGTACAAAAAGCGCCGCCAACAAAACGGTATGGCTTCAGCGCGTAACGGATGCCGAGTACACCAGTATTAAAAACTAATGTATCATAACTATTAAAACCAAAATTTTGAAAAAATCAATTATTACGATGCTCCTGTGCTTCGCTTGCGTGCAGCTGTTGCATGCCCAGGCAAAATTACCCAATTCACAGGCAACAAGCATTTCTAAGGAAGAGCAGGAACTCTTGGATCTTTCCAAAACCAAGTGGCAATGGATGGCCGACAAAAATGCCGACGCTTTAAACGGCTTATTCGATGAAAAATGTGTGTTTGTACACATGGGCGGAAGCTGGGGAAAGAACCAAGAATTAAGCACTATTAAAGGCGGCTTCATCTGGTATAAAAAGGCCGAAGTATATGGCGCGTCGGTCAATGTCTTCGGCAATACCGCTATTCTTTTAAATGACATTGATTTGCTGGCTGTGGTAGGCGGAAACGAAGTAGTACATGCGTTTATGGTAACCGAGGTGTACCTGAAAGAAAACGGCAAATGGAAAATGGGTTCGCTTACGTTTTCAACGCTGATCAGGCCGGTTAAGATGAAAACCAACATTCCTCAAACGGCGCAGCCCCAACATTAACCCTTTAAAGATT
>CAXTCH010000451.1:0-2898 GCA_964241945.1 uncultured Mucilaginibacter sp. | reverse complement strand
GGTTTGTCAAAAGCCTATATCGGGTATGGTTTTGGTATCGGTAAGCACTTAAAGCTGGGCGGTAACGTGTCTTATATCTTTGGTTCGCTGCACAATGTCAGCACTGTATCGTTCCCTGATTTGTATGGCGCTTATAACAGCCGCTATCAGGAAATTAATCAGGTAGGCGGCCTTAATTATGATTATGGTGCACAGTATACCATTGACTTTAGCGATACCAAGCACTTAACTTTCGGTTATTCGGCCTCGGTAAGTACCAAGCTCAATTCAAGGCTGGTAGATACCACCAGCCAGTTTACTTATGATAGTAAAGGTAACGAAAACGTAAACTCAGCGGTACTGACAGCAAGCGAAAGCCCTAATGCAAAAATTGTATTACCGATGACCAACCATTTCGGATTTACCTATCAAAGCGATGGTAAATATTTGGTGGGCGCTGATTACAGCGACAGCCGGTGGTCAAACTATTCGGTTAATGGCGTAAACCAGGGCTTGCAGAACAGCCAGAGCTACCGGGTAGGCGGGCAAATTACGCCTGACATCAATTCATTGCACAACTACTTTGCCCGTATGGATTACCGCCTGGGTTTCCGGTACGATAAAACTTATCTGCACATAGCCGGTACCGATATTAATGAATATGCCGCCACCTTCGGCTTCGGCTTCCCGCTGCCGCGTAACAATAATGCTTTCTATAAAATCAATTTCTCGGCCGAAGTAGGTAAGCGCGGTACGCTGCAAAACTCGTTGATCCAGGAGAAGTTTATCAACCTGCACCTGAGCTTTACGCTGAATGATATATGGTTTGTTAAATATAAATACGATTAACAAAACAATGACAAGCAGGCGGTTTACCTGTTGTGGTCTGGTGCTGGCGCTGCTGTCTGTAATGCTGTTGGGCGCCTGCGAAAACGATATCAAGCAGCTCAAAAAAATAAGTGAGCAGGAGAACAGCAAGCCGGTAGACCGTACCACTGGTGTAGACGTCATTTTCAGCGACTCTACTAAAGTTAAAATGCACCTGGTTACCCCTTTAATGCTGCAATATAACAAGGTGACCAAGCCTTATACGGTTATGCCCAAGGGCGTAAAAAGTACATTTTATAACGATAGTTTGCAGATCACCAGCACCATAGTAGCTGATTCGGCTGTGGCGGTCAACAACAATCAGATGATTAAGTTGTACCGGCATGTAGTAGCTACCAATGATAAGGGGGACGTATTTAAATCCGACGAGTTGATTTACGACCAGCAAACCCACAAAGTAACTTCCAGCAAGCCGGTAACAATTACCACCACCACAGGCGACGTAATTAATGGGGATGGCATGGTGACCAATGAAAAATTTTCGCCCTGGACGGTAACCAACACCAAAGCGAAAATTATGGTTAACCAAAACGTCGCTCAGCAATAATTGTTTTTGCGCGTAAAAATTTGTTTTACAGAAAATTATTAAAAATTGTATCTTGCGCCCTCTTTTAACAAAGTAAAGAATTTATAGGATATTATGGGTATAATGAGTTTTTTGCGCGACCGGATGGGGTTGATTCTGGTAATCCTGATAGGGTTTGCGCTTTTTGCCTTTATTGCAGGTGAGGTAATTACCTATGGCCGCTCTTACATGAATGGCGACCGCAATACCATTGGTGAAGTAGCCGGCGAAACCATTGGTTATGATGATTATCAGAAGCAGGTAAACGTTACGGTGAAAAACATGCAGCAGCAGTACAACCAGGCCAGTGTTACGCCTCAGCTGACCTCTTTTGCGCAGGAAACCGCCTGGAACCAATCGGTAACCCAGGCCATCCTGAAAAAGGAAATGGACAAGCTGGGAGTTGCGGTAGGTGAAAATGAGATTAATGCCATGATTACCGGTCCGACTCCCGACCCGCAAATTGCGCAGGCTTTTGGCGACCCTAAAACAGGTCAGATTGATCAGAACCGTTACAACCAGTTTTTGAATAATGTGCACAACGCCAAGAAAGGTGATCCTATCCTTGACCAGTGGACTGAATTTATTACTCCGCGCATTGAATCACGCAGAATCCAAAAATATTTATCATTAATACACAATGGATTGTTTGTAAACGATCTGGATGTAAAGGACGATTACCAGGCTAAAAACAAGCTGGCCAACTTTAAATATATCACTTTGGATTATGCCTCTGTACCTGATAACAAGGTAGAGGTGACTGATGGTGATTATAAAGATTACTATGACGCGCATAAAGGGCGTTTTAAAAATGCCGCTGAAACCCGCACCTTTGAATATGTAGCTTTCAATGGCTCGGCTACCAAAGCAGACAGCGCTGCCCTGAAAACACAAATGGTGCAGCTGACTGATAAATTTAAAGCCGAAAAGAACGACTCGCTTTTTGTGCAGATTAATGCAGAAACCAAAACGCCTTTAACCTATCAAAAGAAAGGTCAGCTGGACCCTCAATTGGATTCGGTAATGTTTAATGCAGCTCCGGGCTTTGTATATGGCCCTTATGTAGCTAATGGCGAATACAAGATTGTCAAGCTGGTGGATGCCCGTGTAGGTCCGGATTCAGTGAAAGCCCGTCATATCCTTATTACTCCTAATGCTACCGGCGGCAGCATTGAAAAAGCAAAAACCCGTATTGACTCTCTGGAAAAATTAATTCAGGGAGGAAAATCTTTTGCTGACCTGGCTAAAATATATTCAGAAGACAAAGCTTCAGCTGAAAAAGGCGGAGAGTTAGGCACATTCGGTCGTGGCGCTATGGTGCAGCAGTTTGAAGAAGCTGCATTCAATGGTAAGCCGGGCGAGTACAAAGTAGTTACCTCTCAATATGGCGTACACTTAATTCAAATTGAAGAGCAAAAAGGCTCATCAAAGGTAGTAAAGGTGGCCGTAGTGGATAAACCGATTAC
>CAXTCH010000450.1:0-2919 GCA_964241945.1 uncultured Mucilaginibacter sp. | reverse complement strand
TCGAGCAGTCGCTGGTAGGGTACCGACGCTACTATATTTTTATTGGTAAAGGCGCTGTCGTTTACCAGCGGGGCAATGTAGTTTGCCGCCGGCGCTTTAATCAGCATTTTAAATTCGCTTTGTACGGTATCAATGCCTACCTGCAAACTGTTGTATTCGGCCTGCAATGAATACAGTTGCGACTGAATGCGCAGCACTTCCTTTTCGGCAATGTTGCCCTTGGCATACTGCGCTTTAAAAGCGCCTAAAATGCTTTGCAGTGAACTGATTTCCTGGTTATATATTTTTGAAGACTGCTCCTGAAAGTAAATGTTATAAAAATCGTTCCGCAGCGTATACTTCAAAGTACGCAGCACATCAAAAAACTGATAACGCGCCTGTTGTACGCCGATTTTAGCGAGCTGAATATTTTTATTTCGCTTACCAGCCGTTTGTATTAACTGTGAAATGCCTGCGGTTTGCTCACTATAGGGGCTCAGGCCGGTATTCGGATCATGGGTGCCGGCTATACCATTACTGAAGTTGAAATCGGGGTTGGGGAACAGGCGGGCAGTAATGATTTGCGCATTGGCGTTATCAATGTTGTAGCGTTGAATAATAATCTGCAGGTTATTTTGCAGAAACCGGGTTTCCGCCTGTTGCAAGGTAAGCCTGAGGGTATCAGAAGGCATATTTTGCGCCTTAACTTTACCTATGGCCATGCTTAATGCCAAAACCGGAAATACATATTTAATTATCTTTGAAATCATATATGGTACTTGTCTATTGCATTAGAATTTTATTAATATAAAGTTCTATTTTTTAACAAAAGCACAAAATTACACTTGCTTCATTAGCAAATGGTGAATATTTAATTAGAAAAGGATTAAATGTTTATTAACTATTTTAATGCTGCGACTACCTGCCTTTATGCCGGGCCCTGCGTTGGAAGAGTAATCAGAAACTCGGTTCCCTGGTTCACTACCGAGTTAACTTTTACCGTGCCGTTGTGCAGGCGGATAATATTTTGGGCCAGCGCCAGCCCTATGCCGTAACCCGGATAGCTCATCGCATTTGACGAGCGAAAAAACGGCTGAAAGATTTTACTGATATCCTTAGGCTGAATACCGATCCCCTGATCTTTTACCTGCACATTTAATCCTTTGGCATCAAAATATACATGGCAGCTCACTGGTTTATTGCTGGAAAATTTGATGGCATTTTTAAAAATATTGTTGATGGTGATGAACAGCAGATGCCGGTTGCCCATGATAATCTGTCTGGCTGTGTCTTCAGACAGGTCCAGGTTGATCTCAATCGGACTTTCCGGATAACGCATGTGCAGCTCGTCCTTTAATTCCCAAAACAGCTCATTTACATTGACCGGTTTAAAATCGGAATGCTCTACATTAGTTTGTATCAGTTCCATCAGGCTGTTAATAATGTAACTTAGCCTTTCGGTTTCTTTGATAATGTTGGTCAGCACTGCTTTATACTCCCCGGGCGACCGCTCCTGCATCAGCGTAATTTCGGCCTCGCCGAGCATGGTGGTAATGGGGGTGCGTAATTCGTGCGAGGCATTGGCCACAAAAGATTTCTGGCTTTCGAACGACTGCTCCAAATGCTCCAGCAACTGGTTAATGGTTAATGACAGGGTATCTATTTCGTCGTCTTTCCTGGTGTCAACCTTTAAGCGCAAATCAAGGCTGGAAGCCCGGATGCGGGTCAGGTCATTGGTAATATGCACAATGGGCGACAAGGCAAAACGCGAGAATATGCGGCCGGTGAAAAAAGTGACGAATAAGGATGCCACAAAGAATACCGACATAATGAGCCTTAATTGCTCCAGGTAGCGGTGCCCGTTATCATCAATAGCCGAAACTATAATAATGTAGTCGCCCGAATTATCTACATAATAAATACCGCTTACCTGCTGGCTGCCTTTATAAAAATGCAGTTCCTTTTTAGCAATAACTTCTTTTAGTACTGCAGCGCCCCAGTGCAGGGTATCTTCGGGCACAAACTGCGGTTTCAGGCTATCGTTATAAATCCGGATTTCTTCTTTGGGTAACGATTGCGGAAACTTTTTAAGAATCTTTTTGAATTTCTCTTTTGATATATTATCCTCGCCCAGATAAAACTGCGCGGCGGTTACCGCACGGTCGTTCAGCTTGCTATAAAAAACATTGATACGGTCGTGTCTTACAAACAAGTAGGTACCTGTAAGCACGGTAAGCAACAGCACCGCAAACATAAAAGTAAACTGCAGGGAAAGCTTGTTTCTTACTTTCAATGTACTGGTTTGTTTAAATGGAAGATCAGCCGTTTCAATCCTTAATCATATACCCCATACCCACAATGGTATGTATCAGCGGAGTTGAATAACCTTTATCAACTTTGGTACGCAGATAATTAATGTACACATCAATTAAGTTGGTACCCCGGTTAAAATTAATGCCCCAAACGGCCTCGGCAATATAAGCCCGCGAAAGTACCCGGTCTTTATTCTGCAGCAGCACTTCGAGCAGGGTAAATTCCTTTACGGTAAGCATAATCAGGTTACCGGCGCGGGTAACCGTTTTGCGGTAGCAATCCATCTGCAGGTCGCCCAGTTCCAGTATAGTGCCGGGCAGCACCTTGGTGCGCCGGCGGTCAAGCGCCTTGATACGGGCCAGCAGCTCGTCAAAATGAAACGGCTTGGTCAGGTAATCATCTGCGCCGTTCTCCAGTCCCTGCACTTTATCCGTTACGGTGCCCATAGCGCTCAGCATCAAAATCGGCAGGTCATTTTTTACCTTGCGTATTTGCGTGCACACCTCAAACCCGCTCATGTTGGGCAGCATTACATCCAGTATCACCAGGTCGTACTCGTTTTCCAGGGCCATCTTACTGCCCTCGGTACCATCGTGTGCTACCGTAACCCGGTGAAATTGTTCCTCG
>CAXTCH010000449.1:0-2951 GCA_964241945.1 uncultured Mucilaginibacter sp. | reverse complement strand
TAGCCACCAGCATAAAAGCGCCGTTATGGAACGCATCATCGCGGTATAAATCGGCAATCGGGGCCTGCGGCGAGGCAGCCACCAGCGCCGGATGACGGCTCAGCAATGAAGTGGTGGTATAAAACCCGGGGTAGGAAATCCCCCATACTCCTACCTTACCATTGTTATTAGGCAGGTTTTTAATCAGCCAGTCAATGGTATCATAGGTATCGGTACCTTCATCTACATCCTGCTTAGTTTTATGTGCTTCCTTTTCAGGCGTCATTTCTTCGTAAATGCCCTCGCTCATCCAGCGGCCGCGCACATCCTGATAAACAAAAATATAACCATCGTGCAAAAAAAGCGAGGACGGCCCCAGGGAACCTTTATAAGTATCCGGCCCATAAGGCGCTACACTGTAACAGGTGCGGTCCATCATGATAGGATACTTTTTAGATTGATCTTTAGGTACATATACCGAAGTAAACAGCTTTTTACCATCACGCATCGGTACTTGGTACTCGTATTTGTTGTAATTGGCTTTTACGTAGTCGGCATCGGGGTTGTTGAACTGGGCATGGGCAGCTATTGCCGTTAAGCATAGTAATAGCAGTAAGAGTTTTTTCATCGAAGAATGATTATGCGGCTAAGATAACGGATATGCTTAAACAAACACCACCACGTTCCACAAATTGTGAAAAACCACGGCAGGCCACACACTGCCGCTTCGCTGCCTGAGCCAGCCGAATACGCAGCCCAAACCAAAAGTCATGCATAAACTTTGCGGGTTGAATGTGAGATGCATGCCTTCATCCAGCTTAACGCCATGCCCTAAAGCAAACAACAGTGCCACTAAAACCAATGGCCGGTTTAAAAACCCCAACCTCGATTTTTCGACCGGATACAGACGGGTAAACAAAGCCAGTAACAAACCCCGGTAAATGAGTTCTTCGGATAAACCAGGCAGCGTGGCTTCAAAAGCCATCGTCTCCGCGTCGGGCGGACGGAATTCATGCGTTAAGGCTTTTACCGCCAGCCGGAAAACCAGCAGGCATGCGCTTACAATAATTACAGACCGGAGCGACCCGGGATGAAGCTGCCAGGTACAGCCGGCTTCTTTTTTTGTTACCCACCTTTCCCTGATAATCAGCAGCGCTGCCAGCACAAAACAAACACTCTTCCCTACCCAGTTCCATTGCTGACCGGGAAAGAAGGTAAACTCCAAACCTCCGGCCAGTAAGCTCTCGGCAATTACTATAAAAAGTATATAAAGCCACAGCATCACTTCGCGGGTACCATACCGCCGCCTGATCAGAAATGCAAGCGGCAGAATAAGTACAAAATGAAGAATGGATTCGGACAGCAGGGCAATATATTTCACCACAATGAATATAAATACAAAAGCCGCTGTTTGAAGCGGCTTTTGAAAATGAGGTTATTGAGCTGATTATTCGTTGATGGCCTTTACCCCCGGCAACTCCTTGCCTTCCATGTATTCCAGCAAAGCGCCGCCGCCGGTAGATACATAGCTTACGTCATCTACCAGGCCAAATTTGGCTACGGCTGCTGCTGAGTCGCCGCCGCCGATGAGGGAGAAAGCGCCGTTTTGGGTAGCTTTAACCACCGCGTCGGCAATGGCTTTGGTGCCTTTCTCAAATTTCTCCATCTCAAACACGCCCATCGGGCCGTTCCATAATATGGTTTTTGATTCTTCCACCACTTTAGTAAAAGCGGCTATGCTGTCCGGACCAATGTCCAGGCCCATCCAGCCCTCTTTAATATTGTCGTTCTGTGCAGTATCGGTATTGGCTTCGTTCGAGAAATTATCGGCAATGATGGAATCGGTGGGCAGTAACAGGTTGACGCCTTTATAACTTGCTTTCTGAATCAGGCTTTTGGCCAGTTCCAGTTTATCATCTTCCACCAATGATTTACCAATTTGCCCGCCCTGTGCTTTGGCAAAGGTATAAGCCATGCCGCCGCCGATGATCAGGTTATCAACCTTTTGCAGCAGACTTTCAATCAGTTCAATTTTGTCGGATACCTTAGCGCCCCCCATAATGGCGGTAAACGGCTTGGCAGCGCCGTTCAACACTTTTTCAGCGTTTTCCAGCTCGGCGGCCATCAGGTAGCCGAAATATCTAGCATCAGGGAAAAACTGTGCAATTACCGCCGTTGAGGCATGGGCACGGTGCGCGGTACCAAAGGCATCGTTCACATATACATCGCCTAATTTGGCCAGCTTTTCAGCAAAATCCTTGTCGCCTTTTTCTTCTTCTTTATAAAAACGGAGGTTTTCCAGTAGCAGCACTTCGCCGTCTTTCAGGTTTTTGGCTTTTTCAATCGCCTGTTCGCCAATGCAATCGTCGGCAAACTGCACCTCTTTGCCTAATAATTCCGACAAGTGAGTTACCAAATGCTTCAATGAATATTTTTCGGTCGGCCCTTCTTTCGGGCGGCCCAGATGCGACATCAGGATTACAGCACCGCCGTCGTTCAGGATTTTGTTGATGGTAGGCAATGCGGCGGTAATGCGCTTGTCGTCGGTAATATGATATTCCTTGTCCAGCGGCACGTTAAAGTCCACACGTACTACGGCCTTTTTCCCGGCGAAGTTGAATTGGTCTATTGTTTTCATCGTTAGTTTGTAGGAGTCGGTGTTAATGGCTGCCAAATTCAGAAAAATATTTTGTAAAACACGAATAGGCGGTGCTTCAGTTTGAATTATTGTGTCTTAAGGCCCTGACAATAATCCTTCCCGTTATTTTTCTGCCTGTGGTTCTTCGAATGAAAGCACCACACTGCCCGCTGGCAGGGTAAACGAGAAAGGGGCTACAATGAACACTACGACGACAAGAAGATGGAATAGTAATGCTGGCTGCTTTGTAATCGTACTTGCAATAGTAAGTTGTCTTTTTTAGCTTAGCCATCTATAAACCTGAACCCATGTCGCAAAAAGAACTCTTGTTTTC
>CAXTCH010000448.1:0-2969 GCA_964241945.1 uncultured Mucilaginibacter sp. | reverse complement strand
CAGTATCACCAGGTCGTACTCGTTTTCCAGGGCCATTTTACTGCCCTCGGTACCATCGTGTGCTACCGTAACCCGGTGAAATTGTTCCTCGAGGCCCTTTTTAATAAACGCAGCAACCTTTTGCTCGTCCTCAATTAATAAAATATGCATCAGAAATTTTTACGAAAGTAAAGGTGTTATATGAACACAGTATGAATTAGAAAATCTTAATCTGCCAAAGGCCTGTCAGCCTGCCAAGTACCCTGTCCACAGGTTTCTTATACGGAAATTTTATGAACGAGGTTGAAACCGCATTTCCTGATTTATAAAAACATCTTATTCGTTTGCATTTAAAGATGCCCGGACTGTTTTATACCTAAACAGAATTATAAACTAAAACAGAAAGCCAGCGTGGTTACGCCGGCTTTTAAAATAATCGAACTCAAAAAAGGGTTGAATATTTATCCGTAATTTACATACTGTTCGGTAAAGCTGCCATCGGCATACAGGTCTATTAAACCGTAGCCGGGAGCTGTTTCGCGGTTGTTGCCCCTCCACCAGGCGCCGCTTACGGCGCCGTTACAGAGGTAGGTTACGTTGTTGTACACCACTTTATCACGCAAATGGATATGGCCGCTCAAACACAGCTTTACATTGGGGTGCTGATAAAACAGCCGGATAATTTTGGCGGTATCGGTATGCATATCACCACCCAGCATCACCCATTTATTCACAATATCGTCCTGTACCATCAGCGTAGCAGTAAGGATGGGGATATGGGACAATACCATCACCGGGGTTTGTGCAGGGGTTTGCTTTAATTCGTTTTCCAGCCAGGCAAACTGTTCATCGCCTAATTTGCCAATGTACCAGGTACCGTCAATATCCAGATGTACGCTGTCCAGCATGATGATTTTCCAGCCGTTTTGCATTAAACTATAATAAGGCCGGGCCAACTGTAGCTGATTCAAAGCATACTGCTTACCATAAACGGCCGTGCCTTTATTATTCTCGTACCACCAGATGTCGTGGTTGCCCAGGCAGTAATGTATGGGCAAACTGCATTCCTGCTTCATGATCTGGTGCACCAGCAACCATTGGTTGTTAATGGTGCCCAGGTTCTCCTTATTCATATCAAACACTATATTACCGCCGTTTAAAATCAAATCTACGGCGGGCGTTTGCTGCTGTACATGGTGCAGGCATTTTACAAAATGAGCCGGTGCGCCCAGTTCATTCTTCAGGTGCACATCAGTTAAATGCGCTATCCGTAAAACAGGATTTTTGTCATTGGTTAAGTTAACTGAACTCAAGGCAGGCGCTAAGAATAAACTGCCTAAACTACCGAGCGCTTCTCTTCTTTTCATGCAGATAAAATAGTATTCGGGTGGATGATGTTATACAAATAAATGGAACAAAGCAAAAAGTAAAGCGCTTAGCACGATAGCTGCCGGCAAGGTAAGCACCCAGGCTAAAATAATGCTTCGTACGGTGCTGTAATTTAAATTTTTTGCGCCGTTGGAGGCCGTCATGGCCCCAGCTACCCCGCTTGACAGCACATGGGTGGTGCTTACCGGCAAGCCCAACGCAGTGCTGAGCCCGATAGTGGTAGCAGCCACCAGTTCGGCGCTGGCCCCTTCGGCATAATTTAAGGTTTCATTGCCAATGCGTTCGCCTATGGTAACTACAATACGTTTCCAGCCGATGGTGGTACCTACACCTAATGACAGGGAGATCACCAGCAGCACCCATACCGGTGCATAACCAGTGGTGTTTTCCAAAACTTTAATATCGCCGCTCAACTGCTTTTTCAAATTTTCAGGCATTTGCTTTTGATTATGCTTGGCAAAATCTTTTAAAGCATCAGTTAGTTGCTGCAGCTGTTTGCGGAACCTGAACTTTTGTTGTACCCCATTGGCTTTTTTACCATCAGCTTGTTGGGCTACTTGTGTAAGCTGCGCTTCCAGCTGGGTGATTTTGGGCCGGGTGGCATTGGCAGTAACAGACAGCTGTTGCAGCACTTGCTGTGTACCCTGCAATGCCTTGTCCATCTGCTGATTACTGATTTTCGGGTTGAAGGCGAAACTGGCCGGTAAAAAGATAATCAGTACCAGCATCAGCAAGCCTACCCCTTTTTGTCCGTCATTACTGCCATGAAAAAAGCTGACCATTGTACAGGTGGTTACCAGTAGTGCACGTACAGGCATGGGCGGCTTATCATCATCGTTTTGAGGGGTATGTTGCAGTTCATCGCTTTTTATGAGATGCTTTACCGCGTACATCAGTAACGCCGCACCGGCAAAACCAATGATGGGTGAAATAAGCAGCGATAAACCAATTTCTCCGGCTTTGCTCCAGTTCACCGCGCCGCCATAGTAATAGCTGAAACTCAAACTGGCGCCAATCATGGCGCCGATTAATGTATGCGTACTGGACAGCGGCAAACCAAAGTACCAGGTACCCAGATTCCATATAATAGAGGCCAGCAAAATAGCGCCCACCAGGCAGGTGCCTATAGCAGTTGGCAGGGTGATGAGCCTATCCAAAGGTACCAGTTTCAGCAAACTCATGGCTACTGCTGTGCCAATGATAAATACACCCAGAAAATTCCACAGGCCCGACCATACAATGGCGACAGCTGGCTTTAATGTGTTGGTATAAATTACCGTAGCTACGGCGTTAGCCGTATCATGGAACCCGTTAATACACTCGAAAATCACTACACCAAGAAAGCAAATTAAAAACACGGTTAAGCTTACGCTGCTTAACTGATTAAGCGTGGTAAAGGGAGCAGCAAAGGCCAGAGGAAGTATAAATAGCATAATTACCTATTAATTCATTTAATCAGATTATGCTAAGGATTGCGGCTGCTGAAGCGGATGTGCAAGTTTAAAATATCAACACACTGGTATATCAAGCCAGCATGATATTTAGGTTAAGAATAGGTTAACCTTTAATGCTCTCCAGGCCGCTGTTCAACTGCCTTCAGC
>CAXTCH010000447.1:0-2970 GCA_964241945.1 uncultured Mucilaginibacter sp. | reverse complement strand
GCAGCAACCTGCGTCATTGAGGTATAGGTACCTGTACCTATTTCGGCGGTTCCGCTGCTAACGGTTAGCTTTCCGTCTACTGACAGAAAAGCTTTGGCCCGGGCAGGCATTTGCTGGGCCTCCCAGCAACCGGTAGCTACGCCCCAGCCCACTAAAAAGTTTCCCTCTGGTGTGGCTTTCACGGCCGGATTACGTTTGTTCCATCCAAATTTTTCAGCACCCTGGCGGTAAGCTTCACGCAGTTCCTTACTTGAATAAGGCTTGCCTTCATTTGCATCCTCTTCCGAATAGTTTTTAAGCCTGAAGGCTAAGGGGTCCATTCCTACGGCATAGGCGGCCTCGTCAATCGCCACTTCAAGCGCAAAAACACCGGTAACACCACCGGGAGCACGCATATCTAATGGGGTAAATACGTCCAGCGGTACCACCTTATGGTCCAGCTTGGTGTTGGGTGAATTGTATATAAAGCCCGACCAGTTCACAATATTTTCGGTATAATCTTCAAATTGCGAAGTTTCTGAAAAACCTTCATTCATGATAGACTGAATAGCGCCATCTTTTGAAGCACCGATAGCGATACGCTGCAAAGTAGCCGGCCTGTGCCCGAACGAAAACATTTGCTGCCGGGTCAGTACCACTTTTATCGAGCGTTTCAATTCCAATGCAGCCAGCACTGCTAAAAACAGCTGATACTGCGGCCGTAACCCCGAACCAAACCCACCGCCCATATAAGGAGAAATCACCCGCGCTTCTTCGGTAGACAGTCCGAATATATTTTTAATGTACGACTGGCTATTAAATACACCCTGGGTTTTGTCATAAATAGTCAGCTTATCGTCTTCACCATATATTACGGTTGAGGCAAACATCTCCATCGGGTTATGGTGCTCATATCCGTGGTAATATTCTTCTCTCACTTTATGGTCGGCACTTTCAAATGCTTCTTCAGCATTACCACGGGGTTTGGCTACCGGGAACCGGTGTTTTTTGGCCGGGCGTGCTTTATCCAGATTTAATTCAAGTTCGGTTTGCAGGTCAGCTTCGGCATCAAACTCAAAATGTACCAGCGTAGCTGCATAACGTGCCATTTCAAAGGTATCAGCCACCACTAAGGCGATAGGCTGCTGTGCGAATTGAATTTCGGCGCTTTGTAAAGGCCGGAAAGGGGAACCTGAGGGCGGCGAGTCTTGCTCTTTGTAACTCCTGTCAAACCAGGCGGTCTTCATCACATTTTCATGCGTGAATACCTGCAGCACGCCCTTTTGGGCCAGCGCCTGGCGGGTATCTACCGCTGTAATTTTCCCCTTGGCAACCGGGCTTGACACTACATAGCCGTAAGTAATTCCGCTTACTACATTAAACTCGGCTGCATATTTAGCAGTGCCGGTTACTTTGGCTTTGCCTTCTACGCGGCTTATTTCTTTTCCTATATATAATGTATTGCTCATGCGGATACCTCCATTCCGGCTGCTTCTTTTAAAGCACGCACAATCGCACGTTTGGCCAGTTCAATTTTAAATGTATTATCGCCATAACCTTTGGCGCCTTGCAACACCTTTTCAGCGACCTTTGTAAAGTTCTCTATACTGATTTCCTGCCCTTTCAACAGGTCCTCAGCTTCGGTATCACGCCAGGGCTTGTGTGCTACGCCGCCTAAGGCTAAGCGGGCTTCTTTTATAATATTCCCTTCTAAATCCAAACCTACGGCTACCGATACCAATGCAAAAGCATAGGAGGCACGGTCGCGGATTTTAATATAGGTAGAATGTTCCGCAAAATTATTGGCCGGTACATCAATAGAAGTTACCACATCACCTGCCTGTAAATTGTTATCCAACTCCGGATGGTCACCGGGCAAACGGTGAAAATCGGCAAACGGAATGCTTCGCTCGCCATCCTTACCGCTTATATTTACGGTTGCCCCTAAGGCCGCCAAAGCCACGCACATATCTGAAGGGTGCGTGGCAATGCACTGCTCGCTGGTACCCAAAATAGCCAGGATACGGTTATAACCGTTAATGGCCGAGCAACCCGATCCTGGTTCCCGCTTATTGCATGGAGTGGCCGTATCATAAAAATAATAACAACGGGTACGCTGCATCAGGTTACCGCCGTTGGTAGCCATATTGCGCAACTGAGGCGATGCACCGGCAAGAATAGCCTTTGACAATAGTGGAAATCGCTTTTCTACCCGCTCGTCATAGGCCGTATCAGCATTGGTTACCAAAGCGCCTAAGCGCAGGCCGCCGCCCTCCAAATCCTCAATATCTTTAAAGTCCAGTTTATTGAGGTCGATAAGATGATCGGGGCGCTCTACGTTCTCCTTCATTAAATCGAGCAGGTTGGTGCCGCCTGCAATAAATTTCGGACTTTCGTAGTTATCCACTTCCACAATGGCTGTTGCAACGTCGGCAGCCTGGGTATAGGTGAATCTATTCATGGCTTTCCCCTTTCACTTGTTCAATAGCCGCAACTATATTATTATATGCGCCGCAACGGCAAATATTACCGCTCATCAACTCACGTATATCATCAGCGGTTTTCACCTTACCTTCCTGTAGCATACCTACCGCTGAGCAGATTTGCCCAGGAGTACAATAACCGCATTGAAAAGCGTCACAGTCAATAAAAGCCTGTTGCATGGGGTGCAGTTGATCGCCGCTGGCTAAGCCTTCAATAGTAGTTACCTCGCTGCCATTTTTCATTACCGCCAGGGTCATACAAGAATTAATGCGTTTGCCGTCGACCAAAACGGTGCATGCGCCGCACTGGCCATGGTCACATCCTTTTTTAGTACCGGTTAACCCAATATATTCACGAAGTGTGTCCAGCAGGCTTACCCAAGGTTCCACCTGAACCGTGCAGGCCTGCCCGTTTATTCTTAAAGTAACTGAGGTGCTTAACTCTTTGTCGGTTGGCAACGGATGAGCTACCGGCCATGAGTTATTTACCTGTTGTGAATGAGCTAAT
>CAXTCH010000446.1:0-2981 GCA_964241945.1 uncultured Mucilaginibacter sp. | reverse complement strand
GCCTCACTCCTGCCTACTATTACCGGAATAGCGCCCTCGGCTGCCAGTGCATGGGCAATGCCTGCCCCTATGCCTTTAGCGCCGCCGGTTACCACAAATACTTTATCTTTCAGATGTAGATTCATTCAGATGATAAGTTGTGGCGACAATTTTCATCGTCACCTGCAGTTGCCTGATTAACTTTTGGTATACGCTTTTACTTCTTGCTTTGCTGTACCTAAGTGATCAATCCCCAAGGTGACTACATCGCCCGGCTTCAAATAAACCGGTGGCTTAAATCCCAACCCAACCCCGGCAGGCGTACCGGTGGAAATTACGTCGCCGGGCAGCAATGTCATGAACTGGCTGACGTAAGAAATCAGGAAAGGTATTTTAAAAATCAGGTTGGCTGTGGAGCCATCTTGCATCCGCCGGCCATTTACCTCCAGCCATAAATTCAGGTTATCTATATCCGGTATCTCATCAGGCGTTACCAGGAAAGGGCCCATCGGGGCAAAGGTATCGCAGCCTTTTCCCTTATCCCAGGTACCATTGCGCTCCATCTGGAAAGCACGCTCAGATACATCGTTATGCAGGGCATAACCGGCAATATATTCCGGCGCTTCTTCTTCAGTTACATAAGAGGCTTTTTTATTAATTACCACGGCCAGTTCCACCTCCCAATCCGTTTTTTCTGAATTTTTGGGGATGATAATGGCATCATTAGGCCCCACCAGCGAAGTGGTACTTTTCATAAATATCACCGGCTCGGGTGGCAACGGGGCATTGGTTTCCGCCGCATGGTCGGCATAGTTCAACCCGATGCACACAATTTTAGAGGGCCGTGCCACCGGGCTGCCCAAGCGGCGCATATCCTCAATCTCAATTAAATTATCTTTTGAGGTTTGCAGGTATTCTTGCAGCTTTTGCAAGCCGTTGTTTTCAAAAAAAGCTTCGTTATAATCCTCGCAGCAGTCAGAAACATCGTAGCAAAATCCATCGATTACTACTCCCGGTTTTTCCTGGCCAGGCTGTCCGTAACGTATCAGTTTCATAGTATAGTTTTCAATTGGGAAAAGTAGTGTTAATTATTTAGTTTAATAAATCCGCCATCTATGGCATAATCGCAGCCGGTGATGAACGAAGCCTCATCCGAGCATAAGTATAAAATCAGAGTGGCAATCTCTTCGGTAGTACCCATACGGCCTATAGGTTGCGAAGCGGCCAGCTTCTTAAACATTTCTTCCTCTTGGCCCGGATAGTTTTTAGCAATGAACCCATCCACAAAAGGCGTATGCACCCGTGCCGGGCAAATACAATTACAGCGTATATTGTCCTTAATATAATCGCGGGCTACCGATAAAGTCATGGCCTGTACAGCGCCTTTGCTCATGGAGTAAGCAAAACGGTCGGTAATCCCCACTACTGCGGCAATAGAAGACAGGTTAAGTATTACCCCACTTTTTTGTTGTGTCATTACCGGGAGCACCGCATACAAACAATTATAAACGCCTTTTACGTTGATGTTAAAAATACGCTCAAAGTCGGCCTCCGAAGTGGTATGGGCTTTGCCTACATGGGCTACGCCGGCATTGTTTACCAGCAGGTCAATTACCGGTATCTGCTGTATAGCTGCGGCTATCTGTTGCTGCTGGCTTACATCAGCCTCATAAATGGTAACCTGCCCGCCCTCTTTTTTAATTTCATCAGCAGTTTGCGCCGCATGGGCATTACTTAATTCAATAATGTGCACATGAGCGCCCTGCCGGGCAAAAAGCAGAGCGACGGCCTTACCAATGCCGCTGCCGCCACCGGTTATTACAGCTGTTTTTCCGGATAAGTTGAACATGAATTTATGACTTAAGTGAAAAAATACGATCCATTATTACCCATTTTTCGCCGGGCCGGGCGCCGGGTACTGGTTGCTGAAACTGCCACATCAGTTTTTCCCATTCCTGTACTTTAGGGTTAGCGGCATCGGCACTGGCCTTTTCCTCAAAACTAAAGGTGTCGGTAGTAATCATCGTCATAGCGAGGCGGTTGCCGAAGCGGTAAATATCCATTTGCAGTATACCGGCAGAAAGAATGCTCTCTTTAATTTCAGGCCATACCGACTGATGATATTGTTCATAGGCGCTAATGAGTTCCGGCCGGTCAACCAAATCAAGTGTAAGACAATAAGTTTTCATTTTTCTCAATAAAGGAAGGTTTATGGCCTTTAACACCAAAATAAAATACTACCGCAAAGCATATAAGAGGAACAAGGTAAGCGGTTTGTATGCTACCGGTAAAATCAGAAATATAACCCATCAGCAAAGGGGCAACCGCCCCACCGATGATGGACATTACCAGGAAGGAAGAACCAATTTTGGTATCTACACCCAGTCCCTTAATGCCCAGCGCAAAAATGGTGGGGTACATCACAGACATAAAGAAGGGCACAGCCATTAAAGCATATAGCGCGACCTCCCCGTGCGCCGTTAAGGCTACAATTAATAACACCACGTTAATAGCCGCATAAGTGGCCAACAGCTTAGCCGGACTGATATAACGCATCAGCAATGTGCCGGTAAACCGGCCTGTCATAAAGCCTACCATAGCTACAGAACCGTATAGATAGGCAGCCGTTTTTTCATCAATAGCCGAAGTGAAACGGGCAAAGCGGATGAAGAAACTCCCTACGCCCACCTGGGCGCCTACATAAAAAAACTGTGCCGCTACAGCCCAGGCAAAATGCCGGTACCTGAACACTTTGACCGAAAGCCGGGTAACAGCATGGCCTGCAGCCCCGCCGTCTTCCTCGGTTACATCCGGTAATGGTGTAAATAAAAAGAAGAGTAATAAAACTGCTACTCCGCCGGCAATAATTAAATAAGGAACCTTTATAGTATCTGCCTCAAACTGTAGGTATGCGCTCAGTTTTCCGCTGAGCTGCAGTGCATTTAACTCTGCCTTTGAGTGCTCAATACCCGACAAAATAAATTTGCCGCCCAGTATAGGCG
>CAXTCH010000445.1:0-2983 GCA_964241945.1 uncultured Mucilaginibacter sp. | reverse complement strand
GGATGTAGCAGATGCCGCCTGCTATAACCGGATAGGATACGAAAAAGCACTCATCTTACACTATTTTAACATTTTTTCACGTATCAACTCAATAGAAACCGGTATTTTTACCAACTGTATTAATGAAGCATCTTACTCATTTTCTGTTGCTCGCGTTGCTTGGCCTGTTTTTAATGTGCATTCCTGAAGGATTACATGCGCAGCAAAGTTTCACCGTAAAAGGCATTATCGTAAAATCGCAGGGGAATGACCGGTTGGCCCAGGTAAAAATTACCGACCTTAAAACCAACGAAATCAGGTTTACCGATGAGCACGGAATGTTTACCATTCCGACCCATTTGGGTGATACCTTAGAATTTAACAAAGCTGATTTTACTATACAAAAACTGGCAATAACCAGTAGTAACGATATGGTAGTTTACTTGCAGCCCATAGTTGTTTTAAGCACCGTTACGGTTAAAGGCAGCAGCGTAAAGCAAGATCAGCAGGACGCCATGGATGATTACCGAAAAAAAGGCGTATACTATAACGGGAAGCCATCGGTATGGCAGGATATTGCATCGCCGCTTAACGGGCTGTATACCGCTTTTAGTAAAGATGCCAAACGGGCACGCCGCTTTAGTGCAGATGTAAAGGCAGAAAATGAAGCCATTTCGGTCGATCATCGGTTCAGCAAAGCGTTGGTAAAGCAAATTACGGGGATGACCGATGCGGAAGCCACTGTTTTTATGGAAGTTTACCGGCCGAGTTACGAAGATGTAAAAAAGTGGAGTGACTATGATTTGATTACCTATATCAAAAAATCATACGCTGACTATAACCACAAAGCGCTGCCCAACTAATTTTAAATTCCTAAGTTGGTACAGGCCTTTTCCGCAGCCAGCTTTTCCGCAGTTTTCTTGTTAAATTCTTTACCCTGGCCCATGGGTTCATTATCAACGCTGGCCTGTATGGTAAACAGTTTGCTACTTTCACCTTCTTCATTGGGCACCAGTTCAAAAGAAATATCCTTGCCATGGCGCTGGCACCATTCAATCAGCTTGCTTTTAAAATTGGTTTCGGTTTGCTCGAGCGTATGGATATCAATGTGCGGTTTGATGATATGCGCAATGAGAAAGGTTTTGGTAAAATCATATCCCTTATCCAAGTACACGGCACCCATCAGCGCCTCAAAGGCATCGCCCAATAAAGAACCCTGGCGCGATGAATTAATGACCCGGTGGTCGTACTCAATAAGCTGCTCCAAACCCAGTTTGCGCGCTAATTGATTTAAGTTTACACGGCTTACCATTTTTGAGCGCAGTTCGGTTAAAAAGCCTTCATCCTCGTAAGGGTACAATTTAAACAGCACCTCGGCTACAATAGCGCCCAGTACGGCATCACCTAAAAACTCGAGGCGTTCATTACTGTTTTTAACGCCTTTGCGGATGGATTGTGCTACCGACTTATGCCGGAAAGCCAAACGGTATAAAGACAAATTGCCCGGTATAAAACCGAGCAAGTTCTTTAATTTTTTGGTATACTTTCTATGCGGGGATAAATAGAGTTTATATAACCGGCTAATAGGCATAAGTAGGCTTGAGGTTATGCTTCATATTTTTTAAATATAACAGAAGCATTGTGGCCACCAAACCCGAACCCGTTGCTTTGAGCGGCCCTCACCTCACGCTTTTGAGCCTTGTTGAAAGTAAAATTTATTTTCGAATCAAACGCCGGATCATCTGTAAAATGGTTGATGGTAGGCGGAACCATGTCATTCTTTACCGCCAAGATAGCGGCAATAGCTTCTACGGCGCCGGCAGCACCCAGCAGGTGCCCGGTCATGGATTTAGTGGAGCTGATATTTACCCGGTACAGTTCGCTTCCGTACACTTCCTGGATGGCTTTTACTTCCTGGGGGTCGCCAATCGGGGTTGAGGTACCATGCACATTGATGTAATCAATGTCGGCAGGGGTTAAACCGGCATCTTCCAATGCGGCACGCATTACCAGCGCAGCACCCAGGCCTTCAGGATGCGGGGCCGTCATGTGGTAAGCATCGGCACTCATGCCGCCGCCTATCATTTCGGCATAAATTTTGGCGCCACGTGCTTTAGCGTGTTCCAGTTCTTCCAGAATAATAGTTCCTGCACCCTCACCGGCTACAAAGCCGTCACGGTCCAAATCAAACGGGCGCGATGCCGTTGCCGGGTCATCATTACGGGTAGACAGTGCATGCATGGCATTGAAGCCGCCGATACCCGCTTCATTAATGATTGCCTCGGAGCCACCGCTGATAAACATGTTGGCTTTACCAAGGCGGATATAATTGAAAGCATCAATAAGCGAGTTGTTGGATGAGGCACAGGCTGAAACCGTAGTGAAGTTAGGCCCTCTTAACCCATATTTGATAGAGATATGGCCTGGGGCAATATCCGCTATCATTTTAGGAATAAAGAAAGGATTGAAACGGGGCGTACCATCGCCTTTGGCAAAGTTTACCACTTCATCCAGGAAAGTTTTCAGGCCGCCTATACCCGACCCCCAGATTACCCCAATGCGGTTGGTATCCAGCTGCTCAAAGTTGAGTTCTGCATCCTTTACCGCCTCTTCAGTAGCGTATAAGGCATATTGTACAAAAGGATCCAGCTTGCGGGCATCTTTACGTCCCAAAAAAGCGTCCGCATCAAAACCTTTCACCTCGCAGGCAAATTTGGTTTTAAAATGCGTTACGTCAAAACTCTTAATAAAGGCAGCACCACTCACTCCATTGATTAACCCGTTCCAGTATTCTGCAACGCTGTTACCAATCGGAGTAAGTGCACCCAGCCCTGTTACTACAACTCGCTTAAACTCCATTTAACTGTGTTGGGGGAGTTTACTTATTTAACGTTCTTTTCAAGGTAAGCGATAGCTTGGCCTACAGTACCAATGGTTTCTGCCTGGTCATCAGGAATAGCTACGTTAAATTCTTTTTCAAACTCCATGATCAGTTCCACGGTGT
>CAXTCH010000444.1:0-2983 GCA_964241945.1 uncultured Mucilaginibacter sp. | reverse complement strand
CACGCTGCACCAATACCAAAGACCGCCGCTCGGTAGATATCCGCATCAGCGACCAGGGTTTAGAGATACTGGGCAAAATGGATGAAGGTTTTAAAATAAAAGACCTCCTCAAAAATAACCTTACTGAGCAGGAAGCCGCTACGCTGAGTAATTTACTGGATAAATTGAGGGGTTAACAATTTGTTTAAGTAACCAACCGGCTTCATAAAAACACCAGCGCCTTTTAGCAGCAAGCTAAAAGGCGCTGGTGTTTTTAGCTGACTATTCATTTACAGCCCACTAATGTATAAATCAATCAAATCATACTGAATGCTGTAAAACTTTTCCATATATGCGGTTTCTGCATTTAAATCCTGAGTGATGTTATTCCAGGTGGCCCGTTCACGCGCAAAGGCGTTGGTGTTGTTCAACTGCGCGCGATACAGCTCGATGCGTGCATTGATAGCGGCTTTGCTCAGTTGATTAGCTTTCAGCATGTTCCACCGGTCCTTCACCATCTGCCGGAAATTACCGGCGTTTAAGGTAAATAACCGGTTAATTAAATTGTTATTATTGGTATTACTGGCACCGCCGATAATGCGGTCGTTATCATAAACATAGCTACCGTCCCAGTACCGCCCTAAAGTGGCGTCCATATCCCACATGGTGTAAAAAAACTTACTGTCTTTACTGGAATCATAAAAACTAAAATAAGTGTTTTTACTCTGATTGTCGTGCGCAGCAAACACGTTAATGAAAATGAAGTAATCGACTATATTGCTCAAATACACTTTGTTAGCTATCTGGCTGGTAAACTGGCTATCAGAAGAAGTGCTGACAAATTTTACAAAATCCGACAGGTAGCTCCAATCCGGTGCAGGGCTGTCCCCCAAATCAGGATATTCAAATTCCCATCCCCCCCAGGTGGCCGATGCATTGCTGTAAGCCGAAGCGCCTTTAAACATTACCTCTGGTGTCCAGTCATCAGCCTGATACATATGGCCGGTTTTCTTTTTAATCTGCAGCTGCTTGCGGTCAACCTTTTCAGTAAGGCAATAAACGCCCCAATACTGGTTGTTTAAAAATACTTCGGTCATGTACCCGCGGGTGCCATTCAGGGCAGCAGGTTCGCTGGCTAAGTACGGCACATTATTCATGCTGTTCCAAATATCGGTGCATACCCGGTTGCGCATACGCGCCTGGTCAATATACATAGCATCCAATATCCAGCTGTTATCATTGCGCAGGCCCAGTAAAGGTATATCTGCGTCGTTACCCTGATTATCTACCAGGCTTACGGAATACGCCTTTTTAGGATAATTGCGCGCAGTGTTACCGCGAATGTGAATAGTGATGCCCGTACTTACCTCCTGTTGGCTGCCATGCGCAACATAATCGGGATCAATTAGGGTAAAGCCGGCATTTACGGCATTGTCAGCAATAGTTTGGCTGGCAGTCAGCTGCACCACAGGCAAACCGGTAATTACCAGCTTGTAGCTTTGCTGCCGGTTAAATTCATCCGAAGCCAGTACGGTAAGCTGCTGGTTGGTGCTTAATGGAAAGTTAACCGCATAGTTGTTAAAAACGCTATTGTTCCCAATGGTTAAATACCGTGCGGAATCGGCATTAAATGCTACCGTATAAGTATTCAGCGCCGTATTCAATGACACCGGATAATAAAAGGTCTTGCCGGGGGCATCATAAGCACAATCTACCCCATTAATTTTTAGTCCTTTTAACTGCGGCGCGGTTACCAAGGATAATGCAGTTACGTAGCTTTTGGTGCTGCCATCGGCAGCAGTAATCGTGTAACGACGCGGTGTAGCAAAACTGCCTTTTGATAAATCACCTGTGATATGTGCACCGCTGGAATAAGTAACCACAGGCGTCAGATCGGTATAGTTTTGCGGTAACCTGATTT
This sequence comes from uncultured Mucilaginibacter sp., assembly GCA_964241945.1. Lineage (GTDB taxonomy): Bacteria > Bacteroidota > Bacteroidia > Sphingobacteriales > Sphingobacteriaceae > Mucilaginibacter. The sequence goes on along the minus strand of CAXTCH010000444.1, from coordinate 1,083 downwards.
TTATAGTATCCTTTGACAGGAAGGCCGATACATCTACGGCCAGTTGCGGGTTATCCTTTTTTAAAAACCTGAAATTGAATATGTCCTTGTCAGACGCTTTGCTCTTACAAATTACCACATACTTTTTTACCGACCCATCGGCTGCGGTAACATAGTAAGGCACCGGCTGTATAAAGGTCATCTTTGATTTGCTCGCCGGGGTAACAGTAGCTCCTGATGAAACCAATATGGTTGGCATAAATGTTTTCCCAACCGTATCACTGGGTAGAGTGAAAGTAATGGTGTCTTTACTGATACTTGCATTTATATCAGCCTTCAAAGCGGCATTAACCGACTGCTGAATGGTAAAGGCCTCAATAGCTTTATCAGATGATAGCTTTTCATGGTCCTTTTTACAGGCGCCAATAAAAAGAGCAAAACTTAAAAACCAAACTGATTTTTTTAGATATAAATGGCTCAAAATTTAAAAACAAAAAGATTTATTTCAAATTTATAAAATATAAGTAAGTTGTTTCACAATCGACAATATTCTTTTCTATTCATCAGTCAACTCATTTGTAAAATTCGCAAAACTAATTGTTGTAAATTAAAACATTCCAGCAGTTAGCATTGTATAGGTAGCGCATTAAGTATTTTCTAAATTACGACCATGAACCTAAATGAACAACAGCAGCAAGTAATTGAAAGCTTTTTATTGACTGCTCAACTGGACCAGCAAATGAGAGCTGTCGGTGATAGCATTCGCAAATCTGATATGGTTGAGCTAAGCCCCAGAATTATGTATGACGTTGAGCATGGTCACGATGCGTCTCAAAAGCTGCTGATCAACTATTATTCTTATTTAAAAGAAAATCAACCTGATCATTCGTATCATGAGCCTTTGGCTCGCCTAATCGTTATTGATCCAGTTTTGACTTAAATTGGGTTTCAATTATTTCCATTGCCTTAGTTAAAAAGTTGCATGAAGCTGCTTTTTAAACGTAAGTCCGCTTGAACTGGGTTTCCATAGGACAGTATTCTCAACCCAAAATTACCGAACTTTCATAAAGTGCAGCTTTTTCGCGTTTGAAGGTTGTTTAATCA
>CAXTCH010000443.1:0-2991 GCA_964241945.1 uncultured Mucilaginibacter sp. | reverse complement strand
CTTCCTTTTAATGTTGCTTTTGTTATCCCGCATTTCGGGACTGCAAAAGTACGAACATAATTTTTGATTTTCAAGTAGTTGAGTGAAAGTTTTTTCATTTAAAAGTTCCTGTTACCAGGGAAGATAAACCCATATTGAAATCTTAACAAACAAATTGTTAAGCTGCACCCCAAAGCCGGAGGTTTAAATACGGTTATTCCTCTGCTCCCAATTTGTAATCGCTCCTGATTTGTGCAATCAATGTTGCTCACCTATCGGCTCACATTTAATTATTAATTTTTAAAAAACTGAAAAACAATGTTTTGCGTAAATATTTTCAACATTAATTAATAAACATTAACTCCCAGTTATTATGGTTACCATCATTCAAATCCGCATTATTGAGTTAATCAACTGGAAAGCCCGTCATGGTATGCTTATTTTGCGGATATCGCTGGGAGTGGTATTTATCTGGTTTGGCGCTCTGAAGTATTTTCATGGCGTCAGTCCGGCAGAAATGCTGGCCGGCCGCACTATTGATAAGCTAACGTTTGGTTTCATCCATCCTGGTATTTCGATGCCTTTGCTGGCCACCTGGGAGTGCCTTATCGGCATCGGACTTATTTACGGTAAATTTATGCGGTTAACTCTCTTTCTCCTGTATATGCAAATGGCCGGCACTTTCCTGCCACTCGTTTTTTTCCGGAGTGAAACCTGGACTACTGTTCTGTTTGTACCTACACTCCTGGGGCAGTATATTATCAAAAACTGTGTGCTTATATCTGCCGGCATAGTAATCGGAGCTACTTCTAACGGCGGAGCTTTAATATCCAATCCGATTGCGGCCCGTAAAGCTCAAAAATTACAGTTATTATATCAACGTTACCACCGCCGTTACCATAAGGAGCCAACAGAAAAGTAAATCTGCTTTAATGATCAGGTTAAAGTGAGTGCTGCCTTGTTACTAAACAAAAGCGTGGTTAATCCTACCAAATTAAATGTTACCTTGCCGCTATGCCTGTTGTTCATACAGAAGTACAGCTTACGCAACGAAGTAAAATGAATACCATCGGATTTTTATATAAAGCAGAGAACATCGCTCTGCAGCCGTTAGATGATACCCTGCAGATTACCGATAGCTTTATCAGCAAAGACATCATCAGCCAGATTAACGACAAATTGAAAGAAAAGAATTTTAAGGTGGATGAAAGCTCCCTGCAGCCCCGGTTTATCGACGGTCAGCTTTATCTGCAGGGCTTTGCCGCAGAAATTCAGCAGCCTAAAACAGTCGGCTTTTTATCAGGCAGATAGCTTATCGCTTCCCTTATTGAGCCGGGCCGGCAAATTCATCATAAGCCGCCTTTGCAATCGTGGCAATCACCTGGTCGCGCACTTCGGCCGGATCATGCGAGTCGGTTAATAATATGGCAATGGCCAGATGTTTGCCGTTGGGCAGCGCTATAACGCCCACGTCATTGGTGCCCGGCGCTAAGCCTTCGGCGTTGGTGCCCGAGGTACCGGTCCGGTGAGCTACCGGTGTACCGGCAGGCAGCAAGCCCCGGATGCGCTTAGGGGCTACATACGTGTTCAGCATCATTTCCCATAACAAACCGTTACTGGTTTTGGAGAGTACCGACTGGTGGTAAAGCAGTTTCAGCAACGCTATCTGCGCCGTTGGTTCGCACCAGTTTTTATACTGTGCCGGCCAGCTGGCCGCCATACCGGCCTCGTTTACTTCGATATGAATATTTTTTACACCAATGCAATGCACATACTGATTTACCTTATCCGGGCCGCCCAGTAACTTGATCAATATATCGCAGGCATCGTTATCACTTACCGTCACCATATAATTTAACAACTCTCTTACCGGCACCTTTACATTACCCTGCGGATATTTATCGCGCAGCGGACTGTAAGTTTCCGGCAAATCGGCTTTGGTGATAAAAATTTGCTGTCCCAATTGTAAATGCCGTTCATCCACCTCGTGCAGTACTGCCATGGCAACAGCCAGTTTAAATACGCTTTGCATTACGTAATGATGAGGGTTATGATAAGTCAGGGTATCATTATTTTCCAGCAGGTTAACCGCTACGCCCACTTTACCTGATGAAGCACGGGCAATCTCATCAATTTTATTTCTTAACTGCTGATGCTGTGCCTGGGCGGCGAGTAAGGTGCCGCAAATAATTACCAGCGCAAGGAGAAACTGTTTAAGCATGGGCAAAATTAAGAGTTTTTGCCGGATGTATATTTGCCAGACAGCGGACGAGCTTTTAAACTGTTTATTATAAATTATTTGCTAACGGTATACTCTTATTTTTCAGCTGGGTTCTTTTTTCCCTGCAAAAGCTTTGCTATCATTTTTTGCAGCCGGTCCTGCCGGGTTTTCTCCTGTTTGGCTGTGAGTACCCAAAGCACATATTCCTTTTTATTGCTGTATGACAGGGCCTCATAAAAATCTACAGCTGCGGGGTGCGGGGCTAAAGCCTCCATGATGTCGGGCGGCAGCGTAATTTTTCGTGCAACTACGTCTATGTAAGCGCTGTAATCAGTGGCCGGTAATTCTGCGTTGCAGGTGTCCGACTTTTTTATTTGTGCTACCGGCTTAAAACGCAATGCGGTCCAGGTAGCATCCACAGCGGCTGCGGTTACAGCGTCTAAACCGTAGGTTTCCATCAACTGCCAGTTTCCGGTCATTTCCAAATCAGTACCTATACCCGAACTTTTTTTGGGATATATCACCCATAAAATGGTATCGGGTTGTAAAACCGCGTGCAGCGCGTTCATGCCTTCGGCCAGTTCGCGGCTGTTTTTTACAAACAGTTGCATGCCGTCAAAAGTACCTTCTGCTGCAAAATGCAGGCTGAGTCCTTCGGGCAGCGGGTCCAGCAGCGATAAGTAGTTTTCGGGTACCTGGTACAGCAGCCAGCGCTTACCGGGTTTCATTTGCAGTTTTTTGGCCAGGGCATTCATCTTAGTTACAAACATACACAAACTGAACTGTTTACA
>CAXTCH010000442.1:0-2994 GCA_964241945.1 uncultured Mucilaginibacter sp. | reverse complement strand
GCTTTAACACCTATTAACAGCTGCGAGGTCTGATCAGGCCAAATAATTCGGATGGAATCAGCTTTGGCTTTAGCGCCTAAACCAAAATTAAGCACCGTTGAAACAGATGACAAATAGCCCCTGTTAGGATTAACCTCCTGATATTGTATAGTACCCTCGTTATATAAGTACACTTTGGCGCCAACAGCATTGATGTTTTTTAAATTTCCGGTTAATTTAAGTGCAATGTAAGCGTTGTGTTCGGTTTCACGGCTGTTATTCTGGTAAATGTAGGCCGGCTGGTTAATATTATTTACAACGAGGTCAAGGTCGCCGTCATTGTCTAAATCAGCATATACTGCCCCGCTCGAAATATTGGGCTGGTTTAAACCCCATTCAGCTTGTTTATTGGTAAAGGTAAGATTATGATTATTCCTGAAAATATAATCAGGCAAAGAAGTTGACGGCATGGCTGTCACCAAGTCCATTAGCAGAAATGGCTCACGGGCTATGGCCTTTTTTATTTTGTAATCGCCCCAGTAACGCAGAAAATCTTTGTTGGTGTAATCCCGAAGGTAACCATTACTGATAAAGATGTCTTTATATCCGTCGTTGTCAAAGTCGGCAATAAGAGGGCACCAGCTCCAATCAGTATTTGATAAACCTGCCAGCTGGCCTATTTCGCTGAAAGTACCATCACCGTTGTTCAATTGCAGCATGTTGCGCATGTATTGTTTATACAAACCCTGATTCTGCATCAATTCAAAAGACTCATAGTTTTCTTCTAATTGCAACGATTTCTGGCGATGGTTATCGGCAGGCAGCATATCTAATGTGAGTATATCAGGTTTGCCATCGTTACTGAAGTCGGCAATATCAACGCCCATTGAAAAATGTGATAAATGCCTCAGCATTTGTTGAGACTGATCGCTGAATGTGCCATTGTGGTTGTTGATATACAAGTAATCCGGCTCATTATAGTCATTAGTTACATAAATATCATCCCAACCATCGTTGTTAATATCGGCCACAGCAACTCCCAACCCAAAAGTAAGCGGGTTTTGTATAATGCCTGCTTTTTGTGATACATCAGTAAAATGGCCGTTATTGTTTTGATATAACTTATTGCTGGCCATTATATTAGTTTCACTTTTATAACGGGCAATTTCCATATTATCAATTTTTTTGATATTATGGTTGAGCAAAAACATATCCAAGTCACCATCATTGTCATAATCAAAGAATGCAGCTTGCGTACTGTAACCCGCATCATCGAGCCCGTAATTTTTAGCATCTTCCTTGAACTTATTATTTCCCTGGTTGATAAACAGCTGATTCCTGCGGACTTCCTCAGTGCCGCTGCCTGAATAGCAAACATAAATATCAAGCAGGCCATCTCCGTTTACATCCGCCATGGTAACGCCTGTTTTCCAGCTGCCAGCACGGCCTTCCAAATCAGGCGAAGCTTGGCTGGTAATGTCTTTGAATTTAAGATGCCCTAAGTTTAAATAGAGCTTGTTGGCACCCATGTTGCCGGTAAAAAACAGGTCGGGCAATCCATCATTATTGATATCGCCTACGGCTACACCGCCGCCGTTATAGAAATACTCGTATGAGAGCACATTAAGCGCCTCTGTTTCATTGATATCATTACTGAATTTAACGCCGGTTGTTTTAGCATCAAGTAAAGTAAAAAGCGTTTTTTGAGCATTAGCCCAATCGGTAGTAATGCAGATTATACACAATACAAAGCAATATTTTAACCAGAATAATATAGCTGGGCGCATTTAGGAACGATGTTGTTTTAAGCAGTTTAAATTAACGAAATATTTATGTAAATGGTATAAAAAAGGGAAAGAGGCAACATTGTGCCTCTTTCCCTGAAATTATGCTCAGTTAAGCGGTTATTTATCCCAATAAACGCGGGAAGTAAATGAGTCGCCGCCAGAAAGGCGTGCAACAGCTGCTGAGTAATTGGTGCCATCGGTTGAAGGCAGCGTTACCGGGTATTCAATCCTGCGCGGAATGGTAGTAGCAAACTGACCCGGATAAACCACCGGATTGATTGCCGGATAGCCTGACCTTTTCCAGTTGTTCCAGCACTCGTTAAAGTTAAACACGGTTGCAGTTTCTACAAAATATTCCATGTTGATTTGCTGCAGGGCTGTGCCGGCCACCAATGGGTGCGCAGCTACGTAAGCTGCAATATCGGTGCTGCTTACAACGGCCACCGGGGTGGTGTTTATCTGCGCTAAGGTTTGCATATCGGCTGCCAATGCATTAGCAAAGTGGGTAGCGGCGCTTCCGGTATTCCAGCCGCGGGTTGCAGCCTCTGCCAGCAGCAGCTCTGTTTCACCATAAGTTAACAGCACGTTTGCCTTATTGCGGTCATCGTAAACTCCATAGCGCGGGCGTGAATACTTACCATCAGGAGCGGGAGCATCAGTAGCGCTTGCAGCTGGGCTTGTGCCCGGATAGTTGGGCGCTTTTGAAATGTCGGTAGCGCCCCCTTGCTGATCATAACCGTTAGGCATACCTATTTGTAAAGCAGTGGTATTATTACCAGCTGTTTCATTTTCATTGGCAGCCTTGCCAGTGCCGTTTGATATTTCGGCAATTGCACTGATGCGCGGGTCATTGTTTCCCTTCAGGTAGGAAATTAATGTATTTGACCAGCGTACCTCCCTGAAGTCATCAGGAACCAGTAATGCGGCAGCATCACTGTTGCCATTGTTATTGGTATAGTCGGTGTAAACCTTGGCATTGTCGGCAATACTGGCCATGGTGCCGCCTGCATAAGCTTTTTCAGCATATTTCTGGGCAGTAGCCGCATCAACCTTAGTTAAGCGCATTGCTGCACGAAGCATCAGCGAATAGCCTAATTTTTTCCATTTGGTAATATCGCCGCCATAAATCAAGTCATTAGACGGGCCGGATGATGAAGTGCTCAGGGCGGTGGTGGCCGCATCTAGCTGGCTTAGTATAGAAGTATAAATGCTCTGCTGAGTATCAAAT
>CAXTCH010000441.1:0-2997 GCA_964241945.1 uncultured Mucilaginibacter sp. | reverse complement strand
ATAGGCTTATTACTATATTCGCTTGCTAAGCAGTTTCCTGCTGTTATAAACCTTTTATGAAACACCTATTGAAATCTGTTTTACAGCGCTGCTGCGGGCTGGTGCTTGTGTTAATTACTTTTGGCAACGCGCAGGCACAAACGGCTAACCGGCCGCTGCCTCAGTTGTTGTTACGGCTGGATGATATCGGCATGAACCACTCGGTAAACATGGCGATGGAAAAAGTAGCGCAAACCGGCATCCCGTTTTCGGCCTCGGTGCAATTTGCCTGCCCCTGGTACCAGGAGGCGGTGGCCATGCTGAAAAAGTACCCGCAGGTATCGGTAGGCGTGCATTTAACGCTTACCTCCGAGTGGCGCTATTACCGCTGGGGACCGGTAACCGGGCGTACTGCCGTACCCAGTTTGGTAGATAAGGTGGGTTATTTCCCGCAATCTACCGGGGCATTTGCACGCAGCGGTTACAAATTGGATGAGGTGGAAGCAGAACTGTCTGCTCAAATTGAACGCGCTTTAGCCTCCGGTTTAAAAATTACGTATATCGACCCGCACATGGGGATTGCGCTATCAACTCCTGAACTGCGCGCCCTGACCGAAAAACTGGCCCGTAAATATAAGCTGGCTATATCTACCTTAAGCAAGGTTACCTATTACCACGAAACCTATATGGAAATGTGGGGTGAACCGCTGGCGACCAAAAAACCGGCCTTTTTAAAGTATATCAGTCAGCTGGATGCGAAGCGACCCAACCTGGTGGTGATCCATGTGGCCGAGCGTACGCCCGAGATGGATGCCTTGTTTGACATGAACAGCAGCATGATGAACACCAAAGAGGGCAAACCGCTCACCAGTACACACCGGCAGGCCGAGCTCAATTTGCTGCTCTCGCCCGAGTTTAAGGCCATGCGCAATCAAAAATTTACCTTAACCAATTATCAGCAATTACTGCAGGGAAAAGATATCAGCCTTTTACAGCCCTCAAGTATGTAAAGCTAAACTACAAAGCCCGGTAAAGTTACCGGGCTTTGTAGTTAACAGGGCTGTTCGGCCCGGTTTATTTATGTTTAATGGTCGTTTTGTTTTTGCCCTTATTGGCTTTGTAGCGCATATCCATAGTGCCGTCTTTTTTGGTAGGAGTGGCAGGTACTGCCGCCGGCGAAGAGGCATGATCTTCTTTTGCTTTATTGGCTTTATAGCGTTTGTCGGGCGCACCGCTTTTGGTGGTATGCGTAGTTTGTTTGGAAGCCATAGCGCTTTGCTGGCCCGATTGCGCTTTAACTGCCATAGTGCTCAGGCCCAGTAAAGCAGCGGTAAGCAGGGTGAATAACTTTTTCATAATCAGTTTGTATTAGTTACTGAACAACAGTGTTATATATGTATTGTTTAAGGTCTGCAGCATTGCTTTACAATTAAATTTAAATGATATCTCACTCACACTACTTGTAAATCAAAGTATGTTAACCGTAAATTTTACCAGTGTTCAGTTCAAAATTTTAAGTCGGCCATATGCTGTGGGTCTTCAGTCCATATGAAAGTATATGAACTGCTAAATTTTACGCTTGATGGGTTGACTTTAGGAACAAAGAACATTAAAGCTGTCTTAGTATCAGCAAATGACCAGGCAAATTTTAACTCTCTATCCAACGGGCGACTAAGATCATCGGAATTATATTTATTTAAATCGCCATTAATATCATTTAATATATACTTTAAATCATATGCCCAATCTTGAGAGTCATCAAAGGTTTTTTCTTTTGTATGAAGCGTAATCGTTTTGATGATTTTCTTTTTATCAACATTTACTTTTATAAATTTAACCAGGGTTGAATGAAACATCAGGCTGTCACCTGTAATTATCCAATTGTCTTTTTGAGTGATATCCTGATGTATGTGGTATTTATGTGATGCCTCTACAATAGCAAGATTATTATTTAGCAGTATATCTTCATACCCTCTCTTTTGAGCGTGAAGATTATTCATTGAAAGGATAATAACTAAAGCAGGCAGTACTTTCTTCATAACACTTAAATATTGAGCTGTTTAATTTAAAAAAATTAAAATCAAACCGAAACAATGTCCTTTTTCTTATATTAGAATTTAGCTTATACTATTGTTTATCTAAATAATCCTCTGCTATGTCTGCCCCAAATCCAATAGAACTTAGTACCTTGATTGATGCCTATACCCAGGCTACCGGCGCTGCACCGGTACCAGCTACCCAGGAAAGTATGCAAAATTTACTGTCAACCGCCGGTAATGCCGGCGATGGTACGCTCCGGGTGCAAAACATGGGTGCCGGCGGACTTAACCAGGTACAGATACAGGGCGACTTCCGTAATTTTGGCGGACTTACCCAGGCAGACGTGCCCGGCTTTGAGGCGCAGGGGTCCATCAATGCTGCGGATGCCGGTGCGATGTATAACGATACGCAAACTTTTGTGGGTATGGCGCTGCCAGGTTCCGTCTTTCAAATGTGGTTTTTTAATGCCCATTACCAGCAAGCCCTCGGTTTTTTTACAGCGCGCAGTACAGCAGAGGTTGAGTTGAGCAGTTTTATGGGCGAAGGTATCTTTGTACCTGATTTAAAAGGGAAGATTTGAGGCGCAGTACAGGCTCCGGCTATCAATGATAGGGGAAATGATTCAACAAACTGCTGATTTCATTCTTCACTGCCGGCGTATTGTTTGGGTTCGGGTACTTATAAAATGCCTTTTTTCGGTGATTAACACCTTATGCGAATGATTTCCCCCATCGGCCTGATATTTGTCTGCTGTAAAGTATGGGAAACCTACACGAATTGCAGGTACAGCGCGATTATCTTCAAAAAGTAATCCGCACACTGCAGTCTAATTATCAGAATGCTGCTTTTAATACGCCCGAGCAGGCGCAAAGTCAGTCTATTATGGCGGCCCTGCATAGCCAGTTAAATATGGTGCAGGCCGAAATCGACAGCGTCCAGCTGAATTAAGTATTTTATTCTTCCTTTTTAATCCGTTAT
>CAXTCH010000440.1:1470-3016 GCA_964241945.1 uncultured Mucilaginibacter sp. | reverse complement strand
CCGGGTGTAAACCGGCTCATAATGCAGCAGTGGATAACCGTTAGGCATGATGTTATTTGAACGGCCCTGTTGCAAGAGGATCTGGAAACTATTATCGTCTGTTGCAATAAAGAAGGCATATACCGTGCCTGCGGGGAGTGAAGCTGAAATGGTGCCAAAATTGGAGTCCGTATAATACTGGTCGACCCGTGACAGGAGAACGGAATTTTTATCATAAAATAGAGCCGTCAGGTAACGGGTAGACACCGGTATAGCGGCAGCGGCCAGTACACGCCCTTGCTTAGTCGTGTTAACCGCAAAGGTAGTGGCGGATGCTTTAAACGTATTGACGCTAAAGGTCATCTGATACTTTTTGGCGAGAGGTGCCATCTCTTTTTTCTTGCAGGCAAAAAGCAGCATGCTTAGAGCGATTGCGACAGGTAAGATTTTCTTCATCATAATAGGTTGATTTATTGGGAGATAAAATTAATATTATTATTGTAACAACAACATAAAATAATAAATTTTTAGATAGAAAGTCTTGGAATTAAACGGAGGTTAATTCTCTGACGGTCGTATTAATTTTCATTATATCGGTTTCCACAGTTGTATATCACCGCTTCATCCATGGCCGGCGCAAGACTTATTTGTACTCATAGCCTAAACATGGCTGATTACAGATCAGGGCGATGTACCTTATTTCTGCCAAGGCAAGGGCAAATAATAGCCCGGCAAATGGCTGATTTATTTATCAGGCATATGCTGCCGCGTATTTTCTTGCAACACTTTACCACAGGCTGTATTTATTGCAATTTAAATATGCATATTTGCGCCGAGCCAAACGGAAAATTGCATACTTGCAACTTATTGCTTTTAGGGTTTTACTCCCTTTGAGTCCGCTATAAATAACGTTTCCGTTTTTGACAGAAAGGCTTTTAATTTTACGAAGAATGCTAAACCTGGTATTGTTTGGCCCGCCGGGAGCCGGTAAGGGTACACAGTCACAAAAACTTATTGAAAAATACGGCTTAATTCACTTATCTACAGGCGACTTGCTGCGTAACGAAATTGCGCAGGGCACCGAGTTGGGTTTGGAGGCTAAAAAGCTGATGGACGCCGGCATTTTGGTGCCTGATGCAGTAGTAATCGGCATGATCAGCAATAAGCTGGATGCTAATAAGGATGCCAAAGGCTTTATTTTTGATGGTTTTCCGCGTACCGTGGCGCAGGCTATTGCTCTGGATAAGCTGCTGAAAAGCAAGGATTCTTCTATTTCAGGCATGATTGCTTTAGAGGTAGAGCACGAGGAACTGAAAAACCGCCTGCTGTTACGGGGCAAAGAGTCGGGTCGGCCGGATGATGCCAACCCGGAGGTAATTGCCAAGCGCATCCGCGAATACAATGAGAAGACTGCACCGGTAGCTACCCATTATAAAGACCAAAGTAAATTTCGAAGTATCAACGGTATCGGCTCCATTGATGAAATCTTCAATGCATTAAGCGCGGTTATTGATGCGTATTGATTGAAATAGAGTTGAAAGATAATGAAGACCGGAATTAATTTTGG
>CAXTCH010000440.1:0-1460 GCA_964241945.1 uncultured Mucilaginibacter sp. | reverse complement strand
ACCGATCAAAACCTTACGGCTACCCAAAAGTTAAATACAATTAAGCAATTCTTCGAATTTCCGGTTTCCCGGATTTCTGAACTCTATATCATGTCCCAGGGATCTAATTTTGTTGATTACGTTAAAATCTGCTGCCGTTCAGGGCATGGGGGGGCAGGCTCTGCGCACTTACATCGCGACAAGCATACAGCCAAAGGTGGTCCTGACGGTGGCGACGGTGGTCGTGGCGGACATGTAATTATTAAAGGCAACGCCCAGTTGTGGACGCTGTTACATCTCAAATACCGCAAACACGTAATTGCCGGCGACGGTGAAAGCGGCGGCAGCGCGCTGCGCAGCGGTAAAACCGGTAAAGATGATGTTTTGGAAGTGCCTTTAGGTACTATTGCCAAGGATGCAGAAACCGGCGAAGTATTGTTTGAAATTACCAAGGACGGCGAGACCCGCATATTGACCGAAGGCGGCCGTGGCGGCTTGGGTAACTGGCACTTTAAATCATCTACGCAGCAAACCCCGCGCTTTGCCCAGCCGGGTGAGTCGGGTAAGGAAGAGTGGAATATACTGGAATTGAAAGTGCTGGCCGATGTGGGCCTGGTCGGTTTCCCCAACGCCGGTAAATCTACGCTGCTGTCGGTGGTATCGGCAGCTAAGCCGGAGATTGCCGATTATGCCTTTACTACTTTAGTGCCTAATCTGGGTATTGTGTCTTACCGCGATAACAAATCGTTCGTGATGGCCGATATTCCGGGAATTATTGAGGGTGCATCACAAGGCAAAGGTTTAGGTTTCAGGTTCTTGCGGCACATCGAGCGCAACTCAGTATTGTTGTTTATGATACCCGCAGATACCAACCGCACCCTGCAGCAGGAATACGATATCCTGCTTAACGAACTGGAAGCTTACAATCCTGAATTAATGCATAAGCCGCGTCTGCTGGCCATTACCAAATCAGATTTACTGGACGATGAACTGCAGAAGGAAATGAGCCGGGAATTGCCTAAAGGCATACCGGCGGTGTTCATTTCTTCCATCGCACAAAAGGGCATTACGGAGCTAAAGGATTTGCTTTGGAAGGCAATTAACGGTAATCAGAATTCCTGATTTTAAGATTACTGTGCGGAGTACAGCACATAATCATCACTCAATTCTGTCTGTGTAAAATTCTTATAATCCGGGAAGCATTTGGTGATGATGGCCGCCTTGCTGTTCTCTACGTAGTCGGACGGTACTAATATATAAACCGGCCCCGCATGGCCATCGTAAATATAATTCTCGTAATTCAACTTAATATCAGGGCCTACCGGTTGCAGAGTAATCACCCGGTTATGGTTAATTTCCATCGCCAAATCGGCGCTGATAAATACAAATATAGCATTCCGGTGCTGCCGGTCTAAGCGGGTAATGTAATCCAGCGAGGGCTTGTCGATAAACTGCTGGGTAATACCCGAAGTGCCCTGTAC
>CAXTCH010000439.1:0-3024 GCA_964241945.1 uncultured Mucilaginibacter sp. | reverse complement strand
AGCTATATTATTGCTGGTAGGCTTTGTTACCGGTATATTTTACCTGGTAGGTTCGCAGGTAAGCAATTTGGCTGATGACTGGCCGCAACTGAAAGAGCAGATCACTGATTCATCCGTCGACTTACAGAACTGGATTTCGGCCACCTTTCATGTTAATAAACATAGCCAACTGACTTATGTGCATAATGCCACCTCGAAAATTGTAGCCTCCGGGACTGCCGTAGTGGGTACTACCTTTGGGGCCATCTCGGGCCTGGCCTTATTTTTCGCCTTCATCATGATCTTCACTTTTCTGATTATGATCTACCGCCGCTTACTGTTCCGTTTTGTGCTGGCGGTATGCTCAACCGATTATCATGATGTAGTGCATGATATTATGGAGAATATTCAAAAAATTCTGCGTCAGTATATTTTGGGCCTGTTGCTCGAAATGGTAATCGTTTCAAGCGTAGCTGTCCTTGTTTTCTGGATTATCGGCATTAAATACGCCGGCTTGTTAGGTATATTAACCGGGCTGTTTAATATCATCCCTTATATTGGTATATTCACCGCTTTGCTGCTCAGCACTTTAATTACGTTTGCCACAGGGGCGTTAACCAAAGCCATCATTGTAGCCGTTTGCGTAGTGGGTATTCACCTTACCGATGCCAATATTTTATTGCCGTTGGTGGTAGGTTCCAAAGTACGGTTAAACGCTTTAATTACCTTTTTAGGCATTGTATTGGGCGAAGCCATGTGGGGTTTATCCGGCATGTTCCTGTCCATTCCTACCATTGCCATCCTGAAAATCATTTTCGACCATATTGACGATTTAAAACCCTGGGGCTACCTGCTGGGCGGTGATTACGAGTACAACAAAGCCGCCGAAGAAGACATGAAAACAGAGTAAGGTTGATATGCGGCTATCCGATAATCTGCCGGATGCGAACAAATACGGCAAAACCGTAAATAATCAATATCAATATATTGAGGATCAGCAGCCAGTTTAAATCGTTTTTTTGATACTTATTGAGGGTGCACAGCACCAGCAGCACTACAAAAATAAGAAGCAGCAACAGGGGCGCTACCAATCCCATTTTGTTGTTCACGTTGAGGTAAACATTTTGCAGGGGAGCGGTTTGCCCGGTAAAAAACGGCACCAATGCGGCAAACACCAGTGCAAAAAATACGCCGACCATAATACGGGCGGCAATCCGGCTAAATTTCATACAGGCGCAAAAATAAACCGCGCCGGGCAGCTCTCCTAATTTAATTGGGCATATCGCTATATTCGCATTTCAATCACCACCTATATGTCCCATAAATTGGCTGCATTGGCCTTAGGCTTCACTTTTTTAACCCAAATAGCGGCGGCCCAGCCTGCTTTTCAAATTGTCCCTCTGGGCGTTAAGGGCGGCATTGACGAAAGCAACCTGTCAGCCTATATGATTGCTGCTGCAGGCACGCACAATTATATTTGCATGGATGCCGGCACCCTGCGCTATGGCCTGCAAAAGGCAGTCGACCATCATGTGTTTGCCTTAAAGCCTACGCAGGTATTACGGCAATACATCAAAGGCTATTGCATTTCTCATTCGCACTTGGATCATTTGTCGGGCCTCATCATCAACTCGCCGGACGACAGCACTAAAAATATTTATGCGTTTGCCGATTGCATCAGTACCTTTAAAACCCATTATTTCACCAATACCAGCTGGAGCAACTTTGCCAACGAAGGCGAAGCGCCGCAGCTGAAAAAGTATACCTACCAAACTTTAATGCCGGGCGCCGAAGTATCTGTTGCGGGTACAGATATGCAGGTTACTGCCTACCCATTGAGCCACAGCAACCTGACCAGCACCGCCTTTTTGCTCAAAAGCAAGGACAGCTATGTATTGTACTTAGGCGATACCGGGCCCGACGAGGTAGAAAAAAGCCATAACCTGCAGCACTTATGGCAAACCATAGCGCTGCTGGTAAAAAACAGAAGCTTAAAGGCTATCATGATTGAGGTATCCTTCCCGAACGAACAACCAGATAAAAGCCTGTTCGGCCACTTAACCCCGCACTGGCTGATGAAGGAGCTTCAGGAACTGGAAAGCTACGCCGGCACAGGCAGCCTGAACAATTTTAACCTGATGGTGACGCATGTAAAACCGCCCGAAGAGCATATTGCTCAACTTAAAGCTCAATTAAAGGCGGCGAATACTTTGCATCTGCATTTGATTTTTCCGGAGCAGGGAAAGGCAATTGAGTTGTAATAGGCGTTAGTTTGCATGTACATATAATCTACAGGCATATGCTCATCCAATTTATAAACTTCGATGAGCGTAGAAAAGTAAATAAAATATAAATTTTAAAATGATTGCCATTGACTTGACAACTGGCACCCCCACTGGTCGAAGTTATCACTTCGACCGATCATGCATATAAACTTCAGTCTACCTTTAAACCCGCCGTACTCTTCTAACATTTTCCCCATCCCCCGGTTGTATAGTAAATCATTTATTATAGCCGGCGGTAACCATGACGTTTAAACTCTGCTTAGGGTGCTTTTTCATAATTGCTGTATCCGTTTACAGTTGTCAAAATAAATCTGTACCCAAAAGCCATTCACCGCTTAACGATAGCGTTCCGCCTGCAGACAACAGCACGCCGCATATTAAAATCACTTGGGATAAAACCGGGCGAAAAATATCGCACGAGGTATATTTTGCCGAGTACGGGCGCGTACGGCGCTTACAGGGCGACACCTTGCTGCTGGTTTACCACTGTGGCCCGAAAGGTAATGAGTGGGATAACATCGCTTTACGCAAAAGCTATAATAACGGCCTTACCTGGCAGCCGGCAAAAATTATAGTGAAAGACGACAACCCTAAAAAATATTATGGCTTCTCAACCCCCGAGCTATTGGTGCTTAAAAATGGCTGGCTGGTGCTTGCGTATACCGGCCGCGGCATACCGGATGATAGTCTGCACAACAACATACAGGTACGCCTCAGCAAAGATAAAGGCAGCACCTGGGAACCACCGGCTATTGTGAGC
>CAXTCH010000438.1:0-3028 GCA_964241945.1 uncultured Mucilaginibacter sp. | reverse complement strand
AAGATTTTTTATAAAGTTGGTATACATGTTATTTTGGGCAAGTGATAATGTCCAGGTGGCTATAGGCGCAGACGTGTTGGTAGACGAATAAATGTTTATCACAGATGTCTGCGAGCCGCTTGTCAATATAAAAGGAACAAAAGCACTCGCTGACTGATAATTGGCACCTGTAAAGTTAGTTGCGCCATTTATTGTAACGTTTAAAGTACCTAAATCCGGGGCAGCATGTACAAATCTAACTTTAGCAGTATCTCCTGATGCTGTTTGTTTAGTCTCATTTATTAAAAATGCACTTTCTGCTGTACTACCTGTTACAAAAAGTGAGTAATATTTTTTAGGAGCTAATTCTAATGATTTTGTAAAATCAACTTTGGGTGTAGATATAGGCATTGCATTTACATCAATCGGGTGCTCGACAGAGTAAGTTTCTTTCAATGCAGGCACAGTTAAGTACCCTGATGATCCGGACGCGGTAATATTGGATGTACTATTGAGTCGGGCGCCGTTTAGGTAAACATTAAAGGTAGCGTTGGTAGCGTTAATTACATCTAAATATGCTGACTGGGTAGCAGGTACAATATCACTGCCTTGCTTGCAAGCGCCCAAAAACAGCCCCAAGGCTATTGCCAAAAATGTATACCAAAACCCTGACTTCATTACCGGAATCTGTTTTATAACTGATTTATTGGTGATTTGTTATCTGTCAAATAAAAAGTCCGGGCATTGGGTAATGGCCGGACTTCAAAAATAATAATTCGAGCGGTAATTAAGCGTAGCTGTTCAGCATTACCGGCATTACCAGCATCAGTATGTCTTCATTTTCGTCGCTTCCCTGCGGCAGCAATAATCCTGCACGGTTAGGAGTCGACATTTGAAGGACTACTTCTTCGCTGCTCAGGTTTTTCAGCATTTCAATCAGGAAACGCGCATTAAAGCCAATTTCCAGGTCTTCGCCCTCATACTGGCAGCTCAGGCGCTCGTGGGCTTCGTTGGCAAAGTCAATATCTTCCGAAGATATGCTTAACTCATTACCGGTTACCTTTAAACGTACCTGGTGAGTAGTTTTATTGGCGTAAATAGCTACACGGCTCAGCGTACCTAAAAACGCAAGGCGGTCTAAAGTTAATTTATTCGGATTGGTGTGCGGAATCACCGCTTCATAATCCGGGTAACGCTCATCAATCAGGCGGCAAACCAAATTAATGTTACCGAATTTAAAGAAAGCGCTGGTATTATTGTATTCCACCGAAACGTTCACATCCTCACTCGGCAATGCCGACTTCAGCAGGTTCAATGCTTTTTTGGGCAGAATAAACGACGTATTGCTGGCTGCCCGGGCATCGGTACGACGATAACGTACCAGTTTATGCGCATCAGTTGCCACAAAAGTAAGGGCGTTGGTGGATAGCTGGCAGTAAACGCCGGTCATGGCAGGGCGCAGTTCATCGTTACTTACGGCAAAAATGGTTTTATTTATAGCTTCAGCCAACACGGAGGCCGGCACATTAACGGACGAAGCGTTTTCAACCGACGGGATTTTAGGAAAATCCTCACCGTTCTCGCCGCTCAGTTTGTATTTGCCGTCGCCTGCACTGATTTCAATGGCAAAAGTTTTATCATCTACTGAAAAGCTTACGGGTTGCTCGGGTAAAGATTTAAGCGTATCCAGTAATATGCGCGAAGGGATTGCAATGCGGCCGTTTTCCTGCGTTTCTACAGCAAGCGAGGTGGTCATGCTGGTTTGCAAATCAGTAGCCGAGATTTTAAGGTTGCCGTCTTTTATCTCGAACAAAAAGTTTTCCAGTATGGGTAATACCGTGCTATTGCTCAATGCACCGCTTACCGATTGCAATTGCTTCAGTAATGTTGAGGTAGAAACAATGAAATTCATGATCTAAAATTGATTAATCAAAAGTATTAAAAATTACCGGGCATATTTTCTTATCCGCAGGTAATGTTGAAAAATCGCGGCTATCAACACCATCAGCAGCGGGAATACCGTATTTACCACCTGCCAAAAAGCTTTCTCGTTACGGATGCGGGCACGGTTGAGCAGCCGCAGCTGAATATCTTTACTGCGCAGGGCAATCAGCCGGCTGTCGTCGGTCAGGTAATCAGCAATATTGAGCAAAAAGTTTTTGTTGCCATAAGTTTGCTGTGTATAACGGTCGAACCCTAAAGGATAAGGCGAGCCGTCTTTTCCTAACTGGCTTTTAAACACATCCCCGTCGCTGATGACGATCATTTTGGCCGGTTTACTATGCATAAGTACGGGGCCATGATAATCGGCAGCAGGTGGTACCGGGCGGTTTAAAAAGTCCGACTTAAACGTACCTTCCAGTAATACTGCTAAGATTTTCGGGGTGCCTTTAAACTGCCTGGGATCGGGTTCCTGCTCCAGCATCTGCAGCGACAGCAGGTGCGGTGCATTAATGGTTTTATTATACGGCGATGAAGCCAGCAGCACCGTTTTGCGTACACCTTTAATAGCCAGCGTATCTATGGTGCTGGCAAATTCACTGCGTATGCCTTCCAGGTTACGTACTACCGGATGCTTGGTAATCGGCATAAATATGGGGTAAAACAGCCAGTGCAATAACTGTATTTGCGCTTGGTCGCCTACATTGCCGGTAGCCACCGGAATTTCAGCACAGTTCATATCTGCAATTAAATCGTAATTGATACGGACGCCGTAACTGAATAACTGATCGTCCAAATTGAGCTGCTTGGGAAACGAAAGCTGCTCACCGCCATGGCCACGCAAACTATCCATTTCGGCGCTTACCTGATCAATTGTCCAAACTACGCTTCCCCCCTGCATAATAAACTGGTCAAGCTTAAATTTTTCAGCCTCACTGAAAGCGGTATCAGGTTTGGGCACCACAATAAGGCGCAGTTTCTTTAAACTATCGAGCGGATAACTTTTCAGATTGACGCGGCCCACCAGATAACCGTCGGCCAGGGTTTTCATAGCATCATCCAGTTGTGCATCGTCCAATTCGTGATTGCCTTCGGTAAAACCAATGGC
>CAXTCH010000437.1:0-3048 GCA_964241945.1 uncultured Mucilaginibacter sp. | reverse complement strand
TTTATCGTTCTTACGTGGGCGCCTTCAATCACATGCTCCACGGTTTCGCCTGCCCAAAAGCAATAACCTATAATTACCAGCAAGGCACTATAACATAAGGCTACCTGCTGTTTACGGTTTTTGTATAAAAAAATAATAGCGACAGGCAGTAAGGCAATAATGCCGGTAGCGGCGGTAAGTGCAATGAAGATTTGAGTATGCAGCTGTCCGCCGGGCGCATCCTGATAAACCCCGCTGATACGTATATCAATGGGAATTACCCCTGCATAAACCGTATGCAGAATGGGGAATAAATATAAAGCGCCAATGAGTAAACCGGCTATAAATAAGTAAATGCTTTGTATGCGTTGAATCATGAGTAATTAAAATATCAGCCGTAAAGATAAATTGTTTGCGCATAATTTATAAATGCACATCACTTATGGCTTTATTACCTTTGCCCTGTGCAAACCCAACGTTATTTTTTAGAGCTGGCTTATGATGGTACCCGTTACCATGGCTGGCAGATGCAGCCCAATGCCGTAAGCGTACAGCAAAAGCTGAACGAAGCGCTGGCCATATTGCTGCGCCAGCCGGTGGAAACTACCGGTGCCGGCCGTACCGATACCGGGGTACACGCCCGGCAGTTGTTTGTGCATTTTGATGACGAAAACGCAAAAGTCAAAAGTCAAAAGTCAAAATTGCTTTCCGGTTTAAATGCCTTGCTGCCACATGATATTGCCGTAAAGCGGATTATTGAGGTAGCGCCCGGGGCACATGCGCGGTTTGATGCCACGCTGCGCTCATATGAATACCATATCCACTTTGATAAAGACCCTTTTAAAGTCAATTACTCCTGGCAGCTGCGCGACAGGCCGGATGTAGCCTTGATGAACAAGGCGGCACAGATCATGACGGAATATACTGACTTTGGCTGCTTCAGTAAATCGAACACGCAGGTAATGACCAATAATTGCCAAATCAGTCGTGCCGAATGGACAGAGCAGCCTGATGGCAGCCTGATTTTCCATATCTCGGCCAACCGCTTTTTACGCAATATGGTACGCGCCATCGTAGGTACGCTGCTGATGGTAGGCCGTCATGAAATTATGCCCGAAGATGTCCGGGCGATTGTAGAAAGTAAAAACCGCAGCAATGCCGGTACTTCGGTTCCGGCCTGCGGGTTATATCTTACTGAGGTAAGATATCCATATATAGGGCCTGCCGCCTGAGCCCCCTTACCCCATGAAGGGGGAACATTGTCTCCGCAATTTGTCAAACTTCCCGTATCTTTGCATCTTATTAAAATTAAAGTTCCCTCTTTAGGGGGCGGAGGGGGCCATGTCACAAGTAACCGGAAAAGCGATAGATTGGAAGTTGTTGGGCAGGGTAATGCATTATGTAAAACCGTACCGCAGTACTTTCGTCATTGCAGCGTTCCTGACCATTTTTATGGCGGTGATTGCACTGGCGCAACCTATATTGCTGCAAAAAACGCTTGACAATTATATTGTAACCAGTAACTACAACGGTTTGGTGCTGATGATAAGCCTGATGGTACTGCAACTCGTGGTACAAACCATCGCCCAGTATTACCAAACGTATTTGACCAATGCCTTAGGCGAATCGGTGATACGCGATTTGCGGATAGATGTGTTCCGGCACATTACCAGTTTGCGTTTGAAATATTTCGACCGTACGCCTATCGGTATGCTGATTACCCGTACGGTATCAGATCTGGAAACCATCGCCGATATATTTTCTGAAGGGTTGATTTCTATCGCCGGTGATATGCTGCTGGTGCTGGCCATTATTATTTATATGCTGGTGCAGGACTGGAAGCTGACCCTGATTACACTGGCGCCTATTCCCTTGCTGATTTGGGCCACTTATATTTTTAAAGAAGCCATTAAGTCTTCTTTTCAGGATGTGCGTACGCATGTAGCGCAGTTAAATACCTTTTTGCAGGAACATATCTCGGGCATCAGCATCATCCAGTACTTCGCCCGCGAAGACCAGGAGATGCGCAAGTTTAAGCAGGTAAACATGCAATACCGCGATGCCAATATCCGTTCCAACTGGTATTACTCTATATTCTTCCCGGTGGTCGAAATCTTTTCGGCCTTGTGTATCGGGCTACTGGTATGGTACGGCTGTAAGCGCATCTTGAGCGACCACGAAATATCTGCGATTACGGCATCGAAAAAAGGAATTACCCCCGGCTTAATTGTAGCTTTTATAGCCTTGTTGAACCAACTGTTCCGCCCTATACGCCAACTGGCGGATAAATTTAACACCCTGCAAATGGGTATGGTAGGGGCCGACCGCATTTTTAAAGTGCTGGATACCGACGAAAAAGCGCCTAACCATGGCACCATTAAAGCCGGTAGTATGCGTGGAGAAATTGAATTTAGAAATGTGTGGTTTGCCTATAATGAGGAAAACTGGGTGTTAAAAGATATCAGTTTCCAGGTAAATCCCGGCGAAACGCTGGCTTTGGTGGGCGCTACCGGTGCGGGTAAATCGTCGACCATCAATATTTTGAACCGTTTTTACGAGATTGTGCAGGGTAGCGTTAAGATTGATGGTATACCGCTGGATAATTTTGAACTTGGCTTCCTGCGGTCGCAGATTGCAACGGTGATACAGGATGTATTTTTGTTTTCGGATACCATTGCCAACAATATCAGTCTGAACAATCCGGCCATCACCCATGAGCAAATTGTGGCGGCTGCCAAAAGCGTGGGTGCCCATGAGTTTATTGAGCGCCTGCCGGGCGGCTATGCATACAATGTGATGGAACGCGGCTCCACCTTATCCGCCGGACAAGCGCAGCTGATTTCTTTTGTACGCGCGCTGGTATACAACCCGGCTATTTTGGTGCTGGATGAGGCCACTTCATCAGTAGATACCGAAACTGAAATATTGATACAGCAGGCTATTGAAAAACTGATGCAAAATCGTACCGCCATTGTGATTGCCCACCGTTTATCCACCATCCAGAATGCCGATAAAATTATCGTACTGGATCACGGCGAAATCAAAGAAACGGGTACCCACCAGGAAATA
>CAXTCH010000436.1:0-3055 GCA_964241945.1 uncultured Mucilaginibacter sp. | reverse complement strand
GCACCATAGGGTTTACATAACCCATTAATAACACCGGAATACTTACCCGACTGCGCAGCTCTTTTAGCTGCTCAAACAGCAAGGTGACATTCATGCCGTTATCCAACGCTTTCTGCGAACTGTATTGAATAGTAGGTCCGTCGGCCACCGGGTCAGAATATGGGAAGCCAATCTCTAAAAAGTCAGCACCGGCCTTTTCTAAGGCTTCCGCAATAGCCACGGTAGAATTTAACTCCGGGTAGCCTGCGGTAAAATATATAGAAAGCAGGTTGTTCTTCTTTGTTTCAAAAACCTGGTTCAGGCGGTTAGCCGTAAGGGTTGCCATGGTGTTAAAATCCAAAATGTTTAATATAAGTATTCAAATCTTTATCGCCACGGCCCGAAAGGCAGATGACTACATTATCGTCGACCTTAAACTGCATTTTTTCCAGATAAGCTAACGCATGGGCCGACTCAATGGCCGGAATGATACCCTCTAACTGTGATAGTAACAATCCCGCGTCTAATGATTCTTCATCTGTAATGCTTACATATTTAGCCCGCTTAATTTTGTGCAAATGCGCATGCTGCGGACCAATGCCCGGATAGTCTAAACCAGCCGAAATGGAATACGGCTCTACCACCTGCCCATCATCGGTCTGCATTAAAATTGTACGGCTACCATGCAATACACCTTCACGTCCTAATACGGATGTTGCTGCTGAATGGCCACTATCAACACCTTTACCAGCCGCTTCTACGGCAATCAGCCGTACATCTTCATCGTCTAAAAAATGATAAAACATGCCCATCGCGTTGCTACCGCCGCCAACACAGGCAATAGCATAATCGGGTAAGGCTTTGCCGGTATGCTCCAGCAATTGTATTTTGGTTTCTCTCGAAATAACCGACTGAAACTGCGCCACCATTTCGGGATAAGGGTATGGACCTACCACCGAGCCTATAATATAATGCGTATCCTCCGGGTTATTAATCCAATCGCGCATGGCCTCATTAGTCGCGTCTTTCAAAGTCTTGCTGCCTGAAGTTGCCGGGATTACCTTAGCGCCCAGCATTTTCATACGGGCTACATTAGGCGCCTGGCGCTCCATATCTATTTCGCCCATATACACTACGCATTCAATACCTTTAAGGGCACAAACGGTGGCAGTTGCTACACCGTGCTGACCGGCACCGGTTTCGGCAATAATGCGATTTTTGCCCAAACGCTGGGCCAGCAAAATTTGCCCGATGGCATTGTTGATTTTATGCGAGCCGGTATGGTTTAAATCTTCCCGCTTCAGGTAAATGTTTGCCCCGTATTTTTCAGACAACCGCTTGGCTAAATAGAGTGGCGAAGGCCGACCTACATAATCTTTCAGCAGCGAGTCGTACTCCACTTTAAAAGCAGGATCTTCAATAATAGTGCGGTATTGCAGCCGTAGCTCTTCAACATTAGGGTACAGCATTTCAGGGATGTAAGCTCCACCGAAATCGCCGTAATAGCCCTGTTCGTTAACTCCGTATTTCATGGGTAATGGATCGTAATAAATAAAATGTTTGCTGTAGCATAGCTATATCCTTCAGGCCGGGCGCTGTTTCAAATCGGCTATTTAAATCAACCCCATAAAACTGCGGATGTTTAATTTCTTTCACCGATTCGAGATTTTCCAAACTCAGCCCGCCGCTTAAAAAAAATGGGATATCCAGTTGATAATTGTTCAATAGGTGCCAGTTAAAAGTTTGTCCCGATCCGCCATGGCTTTCCGTTTTGGTATCGAACAAAAAGTAATCAACCACATCCTTGTACGACGTTAGCTGCTCAAAGTTGAATTTTTCATTTATACCAAAAGCTTTCAACACCTGCACCTTTCCTTTAAACTGACGGCAATAAGCTGGATTTTCGGTTCCATGCAATTGGATGGCTTGTAAATAATACTGCTGTATCAGCTCTTCCACCCGCTCCTTACTTTCATTCACAAACACACCGGTTTTTATAGCAGCTGATGGCAGTCTGGTCATCGCTTCTTCCGCTCCGCCAACAAAACGTGGTGATTTTGCATGGAAAATAAAGCCGATATAGTCCGGCTCGAGCAAACCAAGCTGCTGAATGTTTTCTGCCTCGCGCATGCCGCATACTTTAATTTTCATGGCTTAATTCGCTAATAAGCAGTTAAAACTATTAAGTGCCCGCTTGCTAAATAAAGCATCTTCAGCTTCATAAAAACAATCGGCGAATGTCTTTTCAGGGGTGACTGTTTGTATCGCCAAGGCCGCATTGCAAAGCACTACATTATTTTGCTCGGTAGTGCCATCGGTGTTTAGTACGTTCATAAAGATTTCCGCCGATTCAGGCACTGTATGTCCCCCGGCGATTAAAGCCGCATCAATCGGTTCGAAGCCCAAACTTTCCAGACTGTTAATTTTCTCACCCACAGCCGAAAAAGTCTTAAAGTCTCCGGTTAAGGACACCTCATCATAACCATCCAGTGCGTTCAGAATGGTATAATTAGTAGTCGATTTTTGATAGAGATAAGCATACAATCTTGCCAGTTCGAGGTTAAACACCCCTACCAATTGGTTTTGCGGACGGGCAGGGTTCACCATCGGCCCTAACATGTTAAAGAAGGTCTTCACTCCCAGTTCGCGGCGGATAGGCGCTACGGTTTTCATAGCCGGATGGAACAACGGCGCATGCAAAAAGCAAATACCGGCTTCATCCAAGCTTTTATTCAATTTACTTACATCCTGCGTGAAACTATATCCCAGATATTCCATTACATTGGATGAACCGCAGCCCGATGATACACCGTAGTTGCCATGCTTAGCCACTTTGTAACCGGCCCCGGCCAATACAAAAGAAGCTAAAGTCGAAATATTAAAGGTATCCTTGCCATCACCGCCGGTACCGCAAAGGTCTATCAGGTTATCAGCTTCCAGGTTCACCGGCAGGCAAAGTTCCAGCATGGCATCACGGAAGCCTTCCAGTTCATCTACCGTGATACTGCGCATGCAATAGGCTGTCATAAACGCTGCAATTTGTGAGTGGTTGTACTGACCTTGTGCAATATTGATC
>CAXTCH010000435.1:0-3064 GCA_964241945.1 uncultured Mucilaginibacter sp. | reverse complement strand
TGCCCCTATTTTTATGATACCGCATTTGCCTGTAACAAGCGCCAGCCGGGCTCGGGCTGTTCAGCTATACCGGGGTATAACCGGATGAATGCCATAATTGGCACCAGCGAGGCTTGTATTGCTACCCACCCATCCGATATGTCGGTAGCTATGGCAGCTTTAGGTGCCGTTATTCATGTGCAGGGCCCGAGGGGCAGCCGGGCTATCCCTTTTGCCGACTTCCATTTGTTACCGGGAAAAACACCGCATCTGGAACATAATTTAAAAACCGGCGAACTTATTACTTATATCGAGTTGCCGAACTTGCCTGCAGCGGTAAAATCGCATTATTTAAAGGTACGCGATCGTGCTTCGTACGAGTTTGCCTTAACCTCTGCTGCAGTAGTATTAGACGTACAGGGCGGTACCGTTCGTACAGCCCGTTTAGCTTTAGGTGGCGTAGCTACCAAGCCCTGGCGCTCACTGGCAGCCGAACAGGCACTGGTTGGTGCACCAGCTTCTGAGCAAACTTACCGCAAAGCGGCAGAGATTGCTTTAAGCGGAGCAAAGCCTTATAAAGACAACGCATTTAAAATTGAATTGGCGAAACGTACCATTGTACGCGCCTTAGCTACAGTAGGAGGAATGGCATGAGCCCTTTAGTTGGAAAACCCGTAGATCGTGTTGATGGTAAATTAAAGGTAACCGGCACAGCACCGTATTCGGCCGAGTTTCCTGTAAAAAATATAGCGCATGGCGTAATTATTCAAAGCGCCATCACCAAAGGTCGCATTCATACGATTGATACCAGCGTAGCTGAACGCGCGCCGGGCGTAATCAAAGTAATGACTTATGAGAATGCCATGAGTTTACACTTTCCGCAAAACTCAGATCCCGGTGGCGGCAAATATGCAGAGAAGGATCTCCTTCCGCTGCAAAGTAACCGCATCTTTTACGATGGGCAAATTGTGGCAGTAGTGTTGGCCGAAACCTTAGAACAGGCGCAGTACGCTACCAAACTGGTAAAAATTAATTACCAGACAGAGCAACCGGCTATTGATATTCAGAAAAATTTATCGACCGCCTATAAACCATCCAAAGGAACAGGCGGCTCACAAACTCAGCTTAAGCGCGGTGATACGGAAGCTGCTTTACAAAGCGCTCAGGTAAAGGTAAATCAAACTTATACCACACCGGTTTATCACCACAACGCCATGGAACCGCATTCAACTATTGCACAATGGAATGGTGATCAGCTAATGGTATATGATAGCACCCAAGGCGTTGCTGGTAGCAAAACATTATTGGCCTCCCTGTTAGGTATTCAGCCCGATAAAGTAATGGTTAAAGCCTTATATATTGGCGGGGGCTTTGGCTCTAAAGGTTTTCAATGGCCCAATACTGTGCTTACCTGCATGGCCGCCAAATTAATTAATCGGCCTGTTAAATTAGTATTGAGCCGTCAGCAGGTGTTTACTACAGGCGGACGCCGTTCTGAAACCATACAAAAGGTTACTTTAGGTGCTAATCCGCAAGGTCAGCTCTCTGCAATAAAGCATGATACCACCTCCGAAAGTTCTTTTGTAGACGAATTTGTGGAAACGGCCGGTTTAGCAACTTCTATGCTGTACAGTCAGCCCAACTCAGATGTAAGTCATAGTTTGGTGCGCCTGAATCGCGGCACTCCCTGCCCGATGCGTGCGCCGGGCGAATCGGTAGGTACCTATGCTTTGGAAGTTGCCATGGACGAGTTGGCTTATGAATTAAAGATAGATCCTGTTCAGTTGCGCATGAGTAACTACACTCAAACAGAAATGCAGAAGAACAAACAGTTCTCTTCAAAAAGCTTGGATCAATGCTATCAAAAAGGAGCGGAACTGATTGGATGGAATCAAAGAAAAGCTACGCCCGGCACCCAAACGGAAGGAAATTATATCATTGGTTACGGTATGGCCACCGCCACTTATCCGGCCAACCGTAGTGCCTCAACAGCAAAAGCTACATTATTTGCTGATGGACATGCCGAGATAGAATGTGCAACGCAAGACATTGGAACAGGTACATATACCGTAATGACTCAATTAGCTGCTGACACCCTATCCTTACCGGTTGACAAGGTACAAGTCAAACTCGGTGATAGCAATTATCCTAAAGGAGCAAACTCGGGCGGCTCTCAGGTAACAGCCAGTGTGGGGCCAGCCATCCGTGCCGCAGCTTTAGGCGCTATAAGTAAATTAGCCAAGGCAGCCATTGCTGACCATCAATCACCTTTGCACGGCCGTCAGGAACAGGAACTAACTGTACTAAACGGAAAATTAGTGGTAACAGCCAAACCTGAAACAGGTGAGCTATTCACCTCGATTATGGCACGACAGAACATGCAAAAGGTAGACGCTTTGGCCATGACCAATGTTTCCACCCGGGAAAGCCAGGAAGCCAACCCAAGTGCAGGCGGTAATCCAGGTGAGGAAGACGCCCAAAAGCAAAGTAAGGTTAATGAAGCGGTACAAATGGACGAGAAGACCGACCGCAAGCCCTATGCCTTTCACTCCTTTGGTGCACAGTTTGTAAAAATTAAAATAGACAAAGATTTGGGAACCATCCATGTAGATAAAGCTGTAGCTGTAATGGATGTGGGTACCATTATGAATGCCAAGACGGCTACCAACCAAATTATGGGTGGTATGATATTCGGAATTGGCATGGCGCTGATGGAAGATACGGTGTACGACCCTAACCGGGGACGAATAGTAACCCGTGACCTGGCACAATATCTGGTGCCTGTTCATGCAGACATGCCTGAATTTAAGGTGGAATTTATTAACAAGCCCGATACTGTAATTTCGCCGGTTGGTGCGCGCGGTATAGGAGAAATAGGCATTACAGGCATTACAGCTGCGATTGCAAATGCTATTTATAATGCTACCGGCAAACGGGTAAGAGACTTGCCAATTACGCCGGATAAACTGCTATCTTAACAAACAAACGATATCTTGATATATAAAAGCCTGCACATTTCCGTGCAGGCTTTTTGATTTTTCTCTCATTTTTCTTTTTAACGAAGAAACCCCTCTCACTGTTTTTC
>CAXTCH010000434.1:0-3076 GCA_964241945.1 uncultured Mucilaginibacter sp. | reverse complement strand
GGGTTACCAGCTTTACTTTCTGCAAATCTTCTCCATAGGATACGCCAATGTTGAGGTCAATACGCCTTTTGCCCAGCAGTGAAAAGTTTTCAATCGGGTTCTGGAAAACATCCTTGTTCGGAATAACCACCATCTGCCCCTGAAAGGTCTGGATGATGGTATCGCGCAGGTTGATTTCTTCTACCTTACCCATGTCATCCTTCACCTTTACAATATGCCCGACACGCAACGGCCGGCGGAACGAAATGAAGATACCTGAAATAAAGTTAGAGGCGATATCCTGAAAAGCGAAGGCCAGCGCCAGGCCTGCAATTCCTGCACCGGCCAGTATAGAAGTAACAGCGGTATCCAGATTCAGAATACTGAGTACCGTGAAAATGGTGACACCAATGAAAACCACATAAATAAACGAAGTGAAAAGGTTGTTCAGGGCCCGGTTGTCAGAGACGCGCTCAATCAGATTGAGCGCCAGCCGTTTTATAAGTTTGGCAATGTAAAGCCCTGCAACCAGGATGAATGCTGACAGGACAATATTGGGCAGCAGCTTCACCACGGCATCCAGCCACCGTATAATTTTCTGATAGATAAGATGGTAAGCCTTGTTGAAGTCCATAAACGTACCTATGCTAACCGGTTTAGTTTGTTTTGGTTGTTAATACTACTTGCGTACCCGGATGCTGTAAATTTGCATCGTTTTCAGCGGTAACAAATATCCGTTTAGGTTTAAATGAGCTTACGGTATGCAACGATGCTTTCAGCTCACTGGAAAAGAGGCTGGTGCTGCTTTTAAGCTGCCCGATATTTTTGGTGCCGTTATTATCAGTTACCAGCCAAACCACATAGACAGCTTTGGAGGGTTGCAGCCGTGAAGGTTCGGTAAGGCGGGTTACATTTAATTCCAGATCGTAGTTGCCATTATCGTCTTTGTCCACCTTTACTGATCCCTCTGCGGCCGGTACAACAGTGGAGTTAAGAAAGGTCATTTTAGTGGAACAAGAACTGAATAATAACAAAATAATCAAGGTGGCATAGCTGCTTGATTTGAGCATTACGTTTGTAAATTTTTTCATGGGGAAATACCGTTTTAAACAATAAGTGAAGAAAGGACAACCGGTACTTCTCCGGTTACTTACGCTGAAATGTAATTTTTAAACAAGTTATTTTTAAAGTAATCGATTTGGTTAAATATTGTTTTGTAATGACGGCTTGGTTGTCAAGTAAATTTTTATGGTCGAAAACACAGGACAACTTGTCATACCTCTATTCAACAATTAGTTTTAAAGAAACCGCCTGATACCGCGCCCTTAACCAGGCCTGCATCTTTCCTGTTTCAGCTTTAGAAAGCGGGTGCTTAAATCCTGCTACCGCAAACCTCATGGTATCGCTTTTCAGCGTGCCGGCCTGACGGATAATCATTCTGTTGACACCAAAGTAACGGATAGCGGGGTAAAGCACTTTGAGCTCCGTGAGTACTGCTGAATCAGGTGAAACAATCTTGCGAGATATTCTAATGGTATCGGGTTTGGTTTTTGGCGTAGTATCCTTTTGGGCCTGGCTGGCATATACCTGCTGCAGTATGCTGGTTTTAATTTGTGCCAGATCAATCTGCTTGCGGGCATTCAGCCCCTGAATAATGCTCAGCTTTACATCTTTCAGATCGTAGTTGTGCATGTTACTTTTCAGCGAATCTATCTTGGCAGCGGAAAGCCGGTCGCCAAATAATAGTACGTTAATCGATTTGTCAGGTTTATTGTAGATAAAGGATTTGGTAACCACCTGCGTATTCGGAAACTTGAATTGCTGATCAATAAAATTCTCAGCATTATTTTCAAAAATGTTCTTATCTACAATTTTATAAGCCATATAGATGCTGGGCGTGATAGTTACGATAACAATAATGAGGATAAACCGGGTAACTTTCTTCTCTGTTCCGGCATCTTCAAACTGAAACTTTTTGATTTTCAGGTACCGCGCCATCAGGTACGTAGCAATGGCAATAAAAACGCTGTTGATAAAATACAGGTATAAGGCACCCAATACATAATACCAGTTACCGGTAGCCCAGCCATACCCGGCGGTACACAAAGGCGGCATCAGCGCCGTGGCAATCGCCACGCCCGGAATGACGTTTGTCTTTTCTTTCCGCGAAGAGGCTACCATACCGGCCAGGCCGCCAAAGAAAGCAATAAACACATCCCATATAGAAGGTGAGGTACGTGCCAGCAGCTCCGATTGGGCCTGGTGAAGCGGCGTAATGCGGAAATAGATTGCCGATGTTACAATACCAATAAGCGTTGCGATCAGCAGGTTACGGGCACTTGTTTTAACTAAAGTCAGATCACTGATGCCTGTGCCCAGGCCGATGCCCATAATCGGGCCCATGATGGGCGAGATTAGCATAGCACCGATAATCACAGCCGTTGAATTAACATTCAGGCCGATAGAAGCGATGAAAATAGCAAAAATTAAAGTCCATAGGTTTGACCCTTTAAACTCAACATTTTTACGGATATCATTGGTAATACTGGCTTCTTCAGCCTCATCATCCTTGAGATTGAAACGATCGGCCAGGTAATCTCTTAAATTTTGCAGGTAGTGATTCATTGAGTAGGGATAATTGGCGCTTGTAATCGTCTGGCCAGCGGGCCTATGGTCAGCCCCTGTACCAGGATAGAGAAAACCACAACAATATAAGTGATCAGCACAAACTCATCCCGGTACATGGAGCCACCTAAAGACAGGGCAAGTGCTACAGACAGGCCGCCCCTTAAACCGCCCCAGGTAAGTATAGCAATTGCACTTTTTTCAAAAATGATGAAACGGCGTAACAGCAGCACCGGCACGTAAACCGAAATCAGCCGCGCCAGCAGAACGATAATGATGACAATACCGCCGATCATCAAAACAGTGCCGTTGATTTTGATAATCAGCATCTCAAAGCCCATCAGCAGGAAAAGAACCGAATTCAGTATTTCATCAGTCAGCTCCCAAAACTTACCCAGGTAATCACGGCTCAGTTCGGAAAGGCTGCCGGCCCGGGCCTTGCTGCCGGTGATGATACCGGCCACCACCATGG
>CAXTCH010000433.1:0-3081 GCA_964241945.1 uncultured Mucilaginibacter sp. | reverse complement strand
GGGCATAAAATTAAAACCTACCTGCATAAAGATTTTGGCGACCTGCCCAATTGCGGCGAAACCTGGGAAATATCAGGTGTAAAGTCAGATGTTTCTATTGCAGATAATGGCCACTTAGCCGGAGAGTCATTAGCTGATTTGCTGGAAAAATATACTGATGCCCTGGTAGGTAAGCATGTATATGCTCACTTTGGAAATACCTTCCCGCTGTTGGTAAAATTTATTGATGCGGCTGATGATTTATCTATCCAGGTGCACCCTAATGATACCCTGGCTAAAGAGCGCCACAACTCCTTTGGGAAAACCGAAATGTGGTATGTAATTGAAGCAGATCAGGGTTCCACTTTAATATCCGGCTTTAATCAGCAGGTAAGTCAGCAAACCTATCTGGATAAGCTGAACAGCGGTCACTTAACCGACATTCTGAACCGGGAAGATGTACAGGCGGGCGATGTATTCTTTTTACCGGCAGGCCGTGTACATACCATAGGCAAAGGCCTGCTGATTGCCGAAATACAGCAAACCTCGGATATTACATACCGGATTTATGATTTTGACCGCGTAGATGATAAAGGCAATAAGCGCGAACTGCACACCCAGGAAGCATTGGCAGCTATTGACTATAACGCCTATCCGGAATATAAAACCAGGTATCAGCCTGAGCAAAATGAAGTGGTTGAGCTGGTGAGCTGCCCTTACTTTACCACCAGCGTACTGGATTATACCGAAAGCACCTGGCAGGATTATTCGGCTATTGATTCATTTGTAATTCATGTATGTCTGGCCGGGGAATATACCATCAAGCATGATAATCAGGAGTACCCGGTAAAGATGGGGGATTGCTATTTATTACCGGCCACCATTAAAGAAGTAGAGCTGATTACTCAAACCGGCTTTAAGATACTGGAAAGCTTTGTGAAGCAACAATAAAATTTTCAAATACACATAAGGTTCTTATAGCGTAAAGCGTTGGCGTTTTGCGCTGTAAGACACTTTGTATTTAGCTGGCCTGCTGCATAGGATCCAATAAATGCGCCAGTGTGGCAGGGTTTACCGGCTTCACAAAATAGTCAGATACTTCGGGAATATTTTTCGCCCGGTAAACATCCTGCGGATTAATTGAAGAGCTTACCATATAAACGGTAATCTCTTTCCCTAAGCGGGATTTAATTTCCCCGAAGGCTTCCATAAAGCCCCAGCCATCCATTATCGGCATATTGATATCTAAAAAGATAACATCCGGCAGGCTATCGGCGTTTTCAGGATTCGTTAAAAAATCAACGGCATCCATACCATTCTCAAAATCAATAAGTTCAGAACAAATTTTCTTCAGGCTTAGTATCTTTTTAAAAGAATAAACATAAATCTGATCATCATCAACAATACACGCGGTCATCACTCTTTCTGTCTTTATACGTTAGGATTGGCTCAATATTATACCAGCCGTATGGTAAATTTCGTGCCAACGTTTGGTTCGCTTTCTACGTCGATACTACCTCCTAATGTTTCAACCTGGTTGCGTGTCATAAACAAACCCAATCCCCGCGAATCCGGATGCTGATGAAAGGTTTTGTACATGCCAAATAAACTGCTTCCGTACCGATGCAAATCAATACCCAGGCCGTTATCCTCAATGGTCAGATAAATATGTGTATCCCGCTCGTAAGTAGCAATGCGGAGCAATAAATCCCGGTCGGGGTGCCGGTATTTAACAGCATTAGTAACCAGGTTTAAAAGTATACTATCCAGATAGGCCGGCAGATAATTTACTGTAGCCACTTTAAAGTCGGTAATAATCTGCGCCTTTACGGTATTTAAATCGTTTTGCAAAGCATTGGTAATGGCATCCAGCGCTTCTTTAAAAGAGAGCTGCACTCTTTTACGGCTGGCTTCATCCTGCTGCTTAACAATTTCAGTTAAATGATTTACGGTGTTGGTAAGCCCGGTACTGATGGCTTTGATATAATTCATGCACTCCTTTATTTCTTCAGGAGCCATTTCCGGCCTGTGCATCATATCCACCATGGTTTGCAGATTGTTGCTGTATGAACGCAGGTTGTGCGAAACAATATGCGCAAAGTTTTGCAGCCGCTTATTTTGCTCATTAAGCTGGCGGTTACCGTTTAACAAATCAACAATAGCCTGGTTGTCAATGAGTTGCATGCTGCCTTTTACGGTAGTGCATCTGCCCTGGCTATCGCAAACCGCATAGCCTTTAATATGCACCCACACTGCCTGGTTCTGCGTATCCAGCATACAGGTATCCATTTCAAAAGCAGAACGTGTTTCGATAGCCGCTTTAAGTGAAGCTTGTATATCAGCGCTAAAATCAGGATGGTAAAACTTTTTAACGCTTTCGGTATCGGGCTTAAAATACAGGGGCGCTTTCAGCAGACGATACATTTCCCTGGTCCAGGTCATGGCACCGGTAAGCAAATTGCTTTCCCATCCCCCAGCCTGCAGCAGTTCGGTTGTGGTGTTTAAAAAACGCTCATGGCTGCGCAAATTCAAATCGGCCCGCTTGCGCATATCAATGTTAAACAGGATGCCCGATAAGCGCATCAGCTTTCCCTGCTCGTTCCACAAGGCGCTGCCTGACAGGCCGAACCACCGGTAACCACTTTGCTGGGTAAGCAGGCGCACTTCAAGCATGGGATGTGCCAGGTGCTTTACTTCATCATCAAAAAACCGGTAAACCTGCACCCGGTCGTCCTGATGTACCAGTTGCGTTAAAAAGAAGTTGAAGCTGATAGGTGCATACGGATTATAGCCCAACAGCTCGGCGATATGAAGAGCCGCCCAGTCAGTAAGGTCAGTCGTATCATCTAAATTAAATTCCCAGATGCCGATGTTGGCACTTTGAGACAATTTGCTGATATCTGATTTCAGGAAATAACGCTCTTCTGCATTTGATGAGTTATCCTGCTGATGAAAATCCATTTCTGAAATTACTGACGCTAAAAATAAAGGGGTTAGCTATTTTTTGGCAAAATTATCAAATAAAAGCACATAATCTACTCCTGCAAACACTACTTTAATACTTATGGTTGGATTTTAAATTAAATAAATACAATTGAACAC
>CAXTCH010000432.1:0-3090 GCA_964241945.1 uncultured Mucilaginibacter sp. | reverse complement strand
GTTAATAGGTGTTAAAGCCAACCAATTGTTAAAAATAAGTTACAGCCATTCACCCGCATATCACTTAGCCGAAACCGTTAATAAACCTGTATTTAATTTAACTGTGCCAGCTATTGCCTTTAAACCCGAAAATATTAACATCAATGATTTAAAGCGTCAATTGCTGATGCTGTTCATGTACTCAAAAACAGCCCCGATTATTGCCAAAGCTGATGTAAATCACGATGGGCTGGAAGACCTTTTTATCAGCGGAGCGAAAGATGTGCCCGGTCAATTATATATACAGCAACCAGGCGGAAAATTTACTGCAACTGATTTAACGCGGGGAAGCACAGAGAACGTTGGAACAACTGCTGCTGCTGCATTTTTTGATGCTAACGGTGATACTTATCCCGATTTATATGTTGCCAAAGGCGGTTATGCACTATACGAGTCAGGTAATGCTGAACTGCTTGATGAATTATATATCAATGATGGCAAAGGGCACTTCGTATTATCGCCAAATGCGCTGCCGAAAATGAATGCTGGCAGCAAGGCCTGTGTAAGGCCTTGTGATTTTGATGGCGACGGTGACCTTGATCTTTTTATTGGCGGCAGGGTAATACCAGGGCAATATCCGCTTACACCTGAAAGCTATTTGTTGGTAAATGACGGCAAGGGAAAATTCACTGCAACCAGCATTCCTTTTAATAAGGCAGGCATGATTACCGATGCGCAATGGATTGATTTGAACAAGGATGGCCGAAAAGACTTGGTAATATGCGGCGAAATGATGCCGATTACTGTTTATATTAACTTACCAACCGGGTTTGTTGATAAAACTCAGGATTACTTTGATTCACCTCAGAAAGGATTTTGGTTTAACATAGCCTTTGCCGATATAAACCAGGATGGGCAGCCCGATTTGATTGCAGGAAATTTGGGTACAAATACCCAGCTCCATGCTTCAGAAAAAGAACCGGTAGAATTATATTATGCTGACTTTGACAAAAACGGCTCTGTTGATCCTTTCCTGAACTTTTATGTAGGCGGAGTGAGTTACCCGTTTGTAAGCCGGGATGAATTAAATGAACAGATTTACCCTATGCGCAGGCGCTTTACATCATATAAAGCTTATGCTGATGCAACCATCAGTGATATTTTTACTAAAGAGGAGTTAAGCAATGCCGGAAAGCTTATGGTTAATGAAACCAGAACGATGCTTTACATTAACCACCAGGGAAAGTTTGTGCCTGCCATACTGCCGGCAGAGGCTCAGTTTTCCCCGGTTACACAAATATGTACGGGTGATTACAACCATGATGGATACACAGATATGCTCTTGTTAGGTAATCATTCCGATAACAGGCTCAAGTTGGGCAGCATGGACGCTAATTATGGCTGCTTATTAGTTGGTGATAGTAAAGGAACATTTAAATATATTAACCAGCAACAATCGGGCTTATCAGTCACTGGCGATGTAAAATCAGCTATTGAAGTTAACATAAATAGAATTCCTTACTTATTGCTTGGTATAAGCAATGAACCACTTAAGTTCTATACCGAAAAATGAAGGCAGTAGTAACCTTATTATTGCTTACAGCTATTTTTAGCTCCCGGCTCACCTTAGCACAAACCCATGTAAAGGCTTGTCCCGAATATTTACAACCCTGGCATGCGCTAGATGCCATAAACGTAATTCTGGTGCATGATGTAGTAAGCCCTCCGGTAGCAGGCCGTTATTATGCTTATTGTATGCTGGGCGCTTACACCATAATAGCTCAACATAACAAAACCCTTCCCCCGCTTCAGCGCTTTATTAAAAGTTATAAATCCGGCAATATATCAGATACCATACCAAGTAATTATGATTACAGAGTTGCCGCCTATTATAGCATATTAGAAGTTGCCAGGCAACTGTTACCTTCAGGGTACCAAATGGAAAACAATGAAACATCTTTTGTTGCCTTGTTAAAGAGCAAAGGCTTGACAAACGATCTGATAAAAAACTCAATAAAGGTTGCAGAAACAGCATCCGAAAATATAATCAACTTTTCAAAAAGCGATCATTATAGACAATTAAGTGCCCTCAAACGTTATACACCGCTTAAGGAAGAAGGAAAATGGTACCCCACTCCGCCTGGATATTTTGAAGCGGTTGAGCCTAACTGGCGAACTATACGCACAATGGTAATTGACTCTGCAAGCCAGTTTAAACCTGCGCCTTTAATTCCATTTAGTAAAGATACAGCTTCCGCATTTTACAAGCAGGTTTTAGATGTGTACACTGTTTCTAAACATCTTACACCTGATCAAAGTACCCAGGCACTTTTTTGGGACTGCAATCCCTTTGCTATAACTACTTCCGGGCACATGTCCATAGGGTTTAAAAAAATAAGCCCCGGCGGTCATTGGATGAATATTGCCGGCTTGGTATCCAAACAAGCGCAGCTCAGCTTTGATCAATCTGTTATAGTGCTGACGCTTGAAGGTGTTACATTAATGGATGCCTTTATTAGCTGCTGGGAAGAAAAATATCACAGCAATCGCATTCGTCCTGAAACTTTTATTAACCGCTATATGGATATTAAATGGCAGCCTGTGTTACAAACTCCTCCATTTCCTGAATATACCAGCGGGCATGCTGTTATTTCTCATGCTTCAGCCGAGCTTCTCACCTACTTATTAGGCAACAATTTTAAATATAACGACGATACGGAAATACCCTATGGTAGTGGCGAGCGTTCATTTACTTCGTTCAGGCAGGCTGCCGAAGAGGCATCCGTATCACGTTTTTACGGCGGCATTCACTATCGGCAAAGTATAGAAAACGGTAATGTGCAGGGAAATAGAATTGGTACTTATGTAGTTAAACAAATTAGGAAAGCTGGTATTCGCCCGCTTTATAATTAATTCTTTGAAATTTACAAATGCTTAGCATGATTACCGAGAACAGCAGCTATTATAATAAGATACAAAAAAGTGTTGTTAGCTGCATTGTTGCTTATTTTTCAATATTTACTTCTGCCCTGGCACAGCAGCGGCTGCTTTACCGGGATGCCCGGCAGCCGGTTGAGGTGAGGGTGCAGGATTTGATTTCCAGGCTCACCT
>CAXTCH010000431.1:0-3091 GCA_964241945.1 uncultured Mucilaginibacter sp. | reverse complement strand
TGACGAAGTAACCCAGGCGGTGGAGAGCGAAGGCACTGTGTTTGTAATGGTAAAGTCGGTATGTGGCTGTGCTGCGGCCATGGCCCGCCCGGCTGCTAAGCTTGCTGTTAAAAATGATAAGCACCCCGATAAAATTGTAACGGTATTTGCCGGTATGGAAGCCGATGCGGTAAATAAAGCCCGCGCTTATATGCTGCCTTATCCGCCATCATCACCGGCTATGGCTTTGTTTAAAAACGGCAAGCTGGTGCACATGATTGAGCGTCATCAAATTGAAGGCCGCCCTGCACAAATGATTGCTGACAACCTGATTGGCGCTTTTGATCAATATTGCTAATACTTCAACTCCCTCGCCATCAGGGAGGGCTATCATAAAAATGCCTCTTTAAATTTATAAAGAGGCGTTTTTTTATTCTGCCTGTTTTATTATTCAGCCCGTAAACTTTTCACCGGTGCAATTAAGGCTGCCTTAACGGCCTGCAGGCTTACCGTAAACAAGGCAATAGCTACAGCCAGTATTCCCGCCAGGGCAAACATCCACCAGCTGATACTGATACGATATACAAAAGCCTGCAGCCAGTGGTTCATACTCCACCACGATATGGGTATGGCAATAACAATAGCAATTCCTACCAGCTTTAAAAAATCGGCCGAAAGCAGCCGGACGATACTAACTTCGCTTGCGCCCAGCACCTTGCGTATGCCGATTTCTTTGAACCGCTGCTCGGCGCTGAAAGCGGCTAATCCAAATAAGCCCAGACAGGAAATAAAGATGGCAATGAGAGTAAAGGCGTTGATAATGTGCGACAATGTTATTTCGGCGGTGTATTGCTGCTGCACCTGTGTATCCAGAAAGGTGTATTCAAAAGGCACGTTTGGCAGGGATTTATGCCATACTGATTCAATTTGCTGCAGTAAACGGCTATAATCGCGGCTGTTTACCGATACCATCAGCGTGTTTAAGTCTCCCTCTTTAGGATCATAAATCAGCATAAAGGGCTTAATTTCTCCGTGCAAGGAGTTATAATTAAAATCTTTGGTTACGCCTGCAACTTCTACATAAGTTACCGGGTTGGGCACGTACTGCGTGTACAGCCTAACGCCCTCGGCTTTTTGCGGATCTATTCCCAGGTGGCGCGCCAGTGTTTCATTTATTAAAACTTTGCCCGAATCGGTAGTGGTAAAATTATGTCCGCTAATCAGCTTAATACCTGCGGTGCCGATAAAGTGTTCATCCGTTGTGATATTCTGGGCGTCAACAGAATTGGGCATATTGCCCCCGGCCAGGTAAACGCCGTGGTCGCGCATAATATTTACACCCAATGCACTATTGGCTTTGGTTGCCTCTTTTACATCAGCCAGCTGGCGCAAATCGCCAATGAAGCCTTCCATTTTACTTTGCGTATCGGCAGTATAAAAATTAAAGATGAGTTTTTGATTGGGACTGAACCCGAGGTCTTTATTTTTGATATAGCTTAGCTGACTGTAGATTACAATGATGCCGGCAATCAACACCACAGATATTACAAACTGAAAAATTACCAGTGAACGGCGCAGGCCAATGGCCGAAACCTGACTGGTGATATTGCCCTTAAGCACTTTTATAATTTTAAAGGCCGACAGGTAAAACGCCGGGTAACTGCCGGCCAGCAAACCGGTAATTACCACCATTACTGCAAGCAGCAGCCAGATGCGATAACCGGTTAATACCAGGTGGATATCTGCCTGCGTAATAAAATTAAGGTAAGGAAGTACTAATACCAACAGGGGCAGGGCAATCACTACACTGATAAGCGACAGTAAAAAAGATTCGCCGATAAACTGCCTGACAAGGTCGGCCCGGCTGGCGCCGATAACTTTACGTACGCCCACCTCTTTAGCCCGTTTTGATGCCCGTGCTGTAGACAAATTCATGAAATTTATACAAGCCGTTACCTGTATCAGCAAGGCTATTAAAGACAGGGTATATAAAAATGAGGGACTTACAGTGGCGCTGCTTTCGGCCTCGTAACCCGTCGTGGTATGTATGGAAGCTACCGGCTGTAAATGCAGGTGCTTTTCGAAACCCAATTCTTTCAATCGCTGTGCTCCGTGTGCCTGCAGAAAAGCAGGGAGTTTTTGTTCTAAAGCGGCGGCGCTGGTACCGGGTTTCAGCCGTAAATAGGTATACAAAAAATTATTCCCTGCCCAATCGGTATTGGTAGCGGCATATTCTCCCATACCGCCGCTGTTGATAGACAGCAGCAAATTAGCTTTGATATGTGATTTCCCCAGCGACTCATCTACCACGCCGGTCACTTTATAATCATGCTTGCCAAAGGAATCATTAAAAGTAATTACCTGGTTGAGGGGATCCTGGTTACCAAAAAGCCGTTCGGCAACGGATTTAAATAATACCACCGAGTAAGGCGCAGCTAACGCATTACCGGCATTGCCTTTAATGAAATGATAGGTGAAAACATTAAAGAAACCCGGGTCTGCGTAATAAGCATCAGTTTCATAAAATGCTTTTTCTTTATAAGTTAACAAATGCTTGCTTACCCCAAGTATAGGCACCACGCGGGTAAAGCTTTCCACTTCGGCAAAATCATGCTTTAAGGCAGGCGCAATAGGGGGCGAAGACGAAGCACTGTTGTGCTTATCGCCACGCATCAATAATTGTGTGGTAATACGGTAAATATCTTTTGCATCTTTATGATGCTTATCGTAACTGTACTGATCCTGCACATACAGCAGTATATACACGCAGGATAGAGTGCCGATAGCCAGACCGATAATATTAATAAAACTATACGTCTTATTTTTCAGCAGAAAACGCAGAGCGGTTTTAAGATAACTTTTAAGCATATCAAAACTGGTTAATGAAAGTCGCCGTGCCTTCGGTGGGCATCCGCTGTAAGGCACCGCGACCGCCGGTAATTGTATAAACGACATGCCATCTGTATAAACCACACATAATCAATAATTTAAATTTATAGCTTTAGAATAACCGTCCGTAATCGTACAGAAAGTGTACGCTTTTATCAGGAATACTTTACAGCCTGCGCTGATGATAAAAACCATTATTGTTATTACCCGCATATCCGGCAAA